>VFKC01000066.1 GCA_009885745.1 Actinomycetota bacterium | reverse complement strand
TTACCTACACCGTTGCCTGGTTCTGGGGCAAACACTGGGGTGGACGCTTGCTCGCCGACTACTTTGAGTTGGTCCACCGCATTTGGTCGCTGTAAATCGGCTGCTACAAGAATCGGTTGATGACCTTGAGAGCGTAGATGAACCGCCAACTTGCCAGCGAGAGTTGTTTTACCTGCACCCTGCAGACCAGCCAGCAAAATGACTGTTGGTGGCTTCTTAGCTAGGCGTATGCGACGAGTTTGTCCACCCAAGATTGTGACAAGTTCTTCGTTAACAATTTTAATTATTTGCTGAGCTGGATTTAATGAACCAGAAACTTCTGAGCCAATAGCTCTTTGCTTTACCCGCGCACAAAATTCTCGAACAACAGCCAGCGCGACATCGGCATCCAGGAGCGCGATTCGTATTTCGCGAACTGTCTCATCGATATCGTCCTCACTGAGACGTCCTTTGCCACGCAACTGTTTAAAGGTTGCCGTCAAACGGTCAGAAAGGGATGCAAACATTCCTAAAGTCTATCTTTGCTTGCCGGTTCGCTATCAGCGCTGCGCTCGTTGCGCCTAAGAAATGCTGGAGAGAATCGCATTTTGTACATCATGTGCACGTTGAGTAGAAAGGTGTTGACCGCTTTCGTCGCCACTTTCGACCACATAGAAAACGTCAATTGCTTCAGAACCCAAAGTCGCTACCCGGGCCGCAATGATATCGGCCCCTGCCTGAGAGATTGCATTTGTCACGATGTGAAGTAAGCCCGGCATGTCATGGGCTCGCAATTCGATTACGGTGGCCCGTGCCGACGCTTCTTCAACTATCGTGACGATTGGCTCAGGCGGAGTGAAGTCTGCACCAAGTTGGTCAATGCGGCGACGATCTAGACGACTTGAGACATCCAGGGTTCCTGCCAGTGCTGAACGAAGATCTGCTTCAAGATCACTCACTAATGGCATGTCGCCATACTTTGGGGTTACTCCCCAGACGCTGACGGCGCGCTGTCCGATTGTTTGGGTTGTTGCTGTTCGAACGCTGAGTCTGTTGACAGCCAGCACACCCGCGGTCATGGCAAGAAGTCCGACACTATCTGGGGCAGCGACTGTGACCATTGGCAAAGTTGATGCGGGATCAATAATGATC
>VFKC01000121.1 GCA_009885745.1 Actinomycetota bacterium | reverse complement strand
CTGGGGCATGCATGCCAACTTTGTATCCAAGCCAAGTCACACACCATGGCTCATTGATAGTGATCCAAGTTTTAACTCGGTCCCCAAAAGCCTGTGCACAGGCAGCTGCGTAATCGGCAAAAACGGAAACTATGTCCCGATTTGCCCAACCACCTTTATCTTCAAGGGGCTGGGGAAGATCCCAATGGTAAACAGTGGCAACTGGTTCGATGCCGGCTTCAAGCAGCGCATCAATCAACCTGTTGTAGAAAGCGAAACCACGCTCTTCTCGAACGCCATCGCCCTGTGGGAACAGTCGCGTCCAAGAGATTGAAAAACGATATGCCTTAACCCCAAGAGACTTCATAATCGCGATATCTTCTTCAAAGCGATGGTAGTGATCGCAGGCCACTAATCCAGTGTCACCATTTTCTACGCAACCTGGAGTTGCGCTGAAGGTGTCCCAAATACTCGGGCCGCGCCCATCTGCGTTCGCGGCGCCTTCAATTTGGTAACTTGCTGTTGCTGTTCCCCACGTAAAATCCGATGGGAAAAGGGTCATCCCTTAACAGCTCCATCCATAACACCGGCAACTAGACGACGACCGACGAATATAAAGAGAATCAAAAGTGGTGCAGTTCCCAACAGGGCAGCTGCCATGTTACGTGCGTAGTTAATTACGTAACTCTGATTCAATGCTGTGATAGCAACCTGAACTGTGTACCTGTTTGCATCATTTAAAACAAGAGATGGCCACAAGTAATCATTCCAAACACCAAGGAATGTAAATAGCCCAAGGACAAACGATGCGGGCAGAATAGCTGGGACAACGATGTTCATGAATGTGCGAAACACAGATGCACCGTCAATCTTTGCTGCTTCAAGAAGTTCATTCGGAATCTGCGAATCAACAATCTGTCGCATCCAGAAAACTCCGAATGCTCCAACTATCGCTGGCACAATTAGGGCCCTGAAATCGTTAATCCAGTTCAACCAACTCATGACCATGAACATAAAAATGACACCGAGTTGGGCGGGCAACATCATTGTTCCGATGATAAAGGTCAACATCTGCTTCTTGCCTGGCATGCGGAGTTTGGCCAGAGCAAATCCGGCAAGGGCGCTGAAGAAAACATTGAAAACTGAGATTACAGTAGCCACAAAAATTGTGTTGGTAATGGCCTGCCAGAATGGCACCATGTCATTGATTTCTTGGACTACATCCCCGAAAGTATTTCCCGGAACCAGTGCTGGTGGGATTTTGGCAATAGCATCAGAGCCATTCGATGCCACAACAAACATCCAGTAAAACGGGAATGCCGAGAGAAAGACCATGAACCCAAGCGCGCCGTAGGTTCCTGGTGAAACAGTCCCGCGCTTCCACTTCTTGATTTTCACTGGCTTAGCAGCGGCACTTACCGGCAGGTTTAGAGTTGGAGTAGCCATTACTTTGAATCCTCACTTGCGATACGTCGAGTGATAAGGAAGTTAACGATTGATACGACAATAACGACAATTGTGATACCAACACCAATGGCTGCACCGTACCCAAGTCTCATGTTCAAGAATGCATTTTTGTACAGATACAAAGTCATCGTCAAGAACTGGTTGTTGGCACCACCGTCATAGCTTCCACCGTAAATAAGTGGTTCTACAAAAAGTCCAAGTCCACCGATAGTTCCTATTACAACCATGAACGTGATTGTGTTACGAAGTTGTGGAATGGTAACGAAGCGTGTGACCTGCCAGCGGCTAGCACCATCAAGCGAGGCCGATTCATAAAGCTCTCTTGGAATGGCCAAGATCGCCGCCAAGAAAATTAGCGAGTTGTAGCCAAGCCAACGCCAGTCGATCATCATCGCAATGGCGAAATGACTTGGCAGTGTTTCGTTAGTCCATTCGACTGGGCCACGTCCAACGTAATAGAGCAAAGTGTTGACCATACCGAAGTCACGGTCGAAAATTTGTTGGAACACAATGGCTACGGCCAAAACGGAAGTGATGTTTGGCACCATAAGCAATGTGCGCCAAAAAACGCTGGCCCGAAGATTTGGATTAGCCAGCAGGCTGGCAATACCAAAAGCAACAATCAGTTGCGGGATAGTAGAAATTGCCCAGATTGAAAATGTATTTTTTAGTGCTAACCAGAAATATGGATCAGAACCGAGTTCACGGAAGTTGTCGAATCCGATGAATGCATTGCCCAGAACTCCTGGATCAAATGTGTCCATGAATTCGTAATACAAATCCATGTCTGCGTTAAAAAAGGCTAGGAAGGTTGTGAAGACGATTGGGATCGCACCGAACAATAAGAAGTGGACAAAGAATGGCGCCACATAAAGTAGGCCAATTCGATCTTGGCGAGCAATAGCCGAAACTTGCTTAGTTCTTCCCATTAAGAAATTCGCCCTTCTAAATTGTCAAGAGTCCTCTGCCTTGGCTTAGCCAAATGGCAGGCTTTCATACTATCGGGTTTCTAATCACTTACTCAAAGTCGATACTGGCAAAGAAAAAGAGTTGGCAAGGATAAACCCCGCCAACTCTTTTCCTTAATTAATTACTTACCGCTTAGACCAAGACGGCCGATGTCAGAAACTGCCTGACACCAGGCGGCTTCAGTTGTCTGAGCTTTTGCTTTGCAACCTCTTTCAACCTTGGTCTGGTTTCCAAAGGAAACACGCGATAGTGCAGCACCGTATTGGTTATCGATCGCACGATCTAGTGGTCCCGCAAGAATTGGCTTGAGCTTGATAGCACTATTTGCATAGATGACTCCAAGCGGAGCATTGTTAAAGAAGCGATCCTTGTAATTCTTAATCGCTGGCTGCTTGTACAACTTGTAAGTTGTTGGGAACAGCTTGTACTGCTTGAACGTATCCAACTGCTGAGTTGGAGCTAAGTACCACTTGATGAACTTCCAAGCGGCGTCGATATTGTCGGCCTTCTTTGGAATGGTCAACATACTTCCACCTAGGTTTCCACCAACACCTGGAGCGGCAGCTACATCCCACTTTCCGCGACTCTTTGGCGCGAACTGAGTGATGTAGTCAAGTGCCCATGCTGGAGCAAGCACTGTTGCAAATGCATTCTTTTCAATAGCTGCACCCCAGCCAGTGTTGTACTGAGGAATCTTGGTGCCGATACTTCCGGAACACTTGCCATTCTTACGCGAGGTACAACCAGCATCTGCGGTCAACTTGAACGCGCGCTTTACAGCTGGATTAGAAATCGCGAAAGACTTGAAGCCACTGCCCGCACGGACGTAGTCATACTTCTTTGTCTTTGGGTTCGAGTACTTAGATGTTCCCTGGTTCAGGATTGCTTGGAACATGTTGCCAGATGAGTCAATGAATGCTGCAGATGACTTGGCCTGGAACTTCTTGCCCGTAGCAATGAACTTCTCCCAAGTTGGCCATAATTTAGCAACCGACGCACGAGCTGTCGGTAGACCGGCCTTTTTGAAAAGATCGGTACGGTAAGCAACAGCCAAACCGCCAACATCAGTAGGAATACCGATTTGCTTGCCATTTGCGGACAAACCCTGTTCATAGCGGAATGGCAGGTACTCACCCTTGATTTTGTTTGCACCATATGTGTTCAAATCGATGAACTGGTTTGCCGTGGACTTAACCCGAGTTTGACCCATGTAGGCCATCTCAACTGCGGCCACATCTGGTGCGGCGTTACCTGGAAGAGCAGCTGACAACTTGAAGTAAGCAGCATCTGGTTGGCTACCGCCACCACTAATTACTAAGGTCACATTTGGATTAAGCACCTTGAGTTTCTTCTTCTTAATTAATGACTGCTGAAGAGTTTCCCAAGATTTATTGCCTTTGATCATTCCATACTTCATAACGATGTTTGGCTCAAAGACGTTTCCAAATCCCCAAACCTGAAGGGTTACTTTGGGGGCTGCTTGAGATGGAGCAGCAACAAGCGCTCCAAGAACTAGTGCACTACCAATTACTGTAGCGACGATGTGGCGACGGGCCATGGTGCTCCTTAATTAACTAAGTTCGAGACTTAAAGAATAGTGGTAAAAGACCAATCTACTCAAAAAGTCGACTTTATTGGAATCGCAAAATTGCCTAACGACTTCGATACCTAAAGTGAATGCTTATGCGTAAATTTTTGCAACTTTGTGACTTCCCCGTTACCTAATCGTTATCTAGAAATATTGGTAGTGTTGAGTACCAAAGTCCAAAACGGGTATTTAAGTGAATAGCCCCAACAAACAGCAGACAGGTAAACGAGTATTTCTCATGATTATTACCAAGCGATTTAGAGCTCGACCGATTGCGTTGTTCACTTCTGCCCTTTTGATGATGTGCGCTGGAATCTCAGAATCCTCTGCCGCCTCGATTGCCTTACCCTCAGCAACTAAGCCTGCGCGCCTAACAGGAACTGCCAAAATCGACAGCACTGTAACCGGCGCCAATGGAACGTGGAAGGGCTCGCCCGCATTCACTTACAAGTGGTACGCGTGTTCAACATCAGGCAGCGCTCGCAGCACGGTTCCTGCTGGATGTGCCGCTATTAAATCAGCGACTAAAACTTCATTTTTAATTACAACTTCGCAATTGGGCAAGTACCTGAGGTTCATGGTCACCGCTAAGAATCGTCGCGGTTCGGTAGTTTCCATCTCCGCAGCAACTCTTAAGGTCACCTCTCCTTATCAACTCCTTTGGAGCGATGAATTCAATGGGTCTGCTGGAGTACCTGATTCGGTGCAAACCAGTGACAAAACAGCAGATTCGAAGTTGCCTTGGAAGGCGATGGTCTCGGGCTGGGGTGGCGGTAATCGTGAACGCCAGTACTACACCGACGGCGTTGTGCAATACAACGAAGACGGATCAGTCAAGCAGCACGCAGTGGAATTGGATGGTAACGGTAACTTGTTGCTAAACGCAGCAAAGCCACAGGCCGCTAGAGAAAACCATCCGTCAACAGCACCGTCAGAAAATTGCTGGTACGGAAAATGTGAATTTGTTAGTGGTCGCATTGACACCCAAGATCGAGTTGGATTTAAGAACGGACTTCTAGAAGCCCGCGTCAAGGTCCCCGCAAACTCCAGCACTTGGCCGGCATTCTGGATGCTAGGCGCCAACTACCCAGAGGTACCTTGGCCTGACAGTGGCGAGATCGACATCATGGAAACTGCATCCACTGCAAGCCGTGGCTACTCATACTTTGGATCACTCCACGCGCCGTACTTCAACGGTGGAACAGCTATTACCAAAGATGCTTACAGCATGGATCTGTACTCGAGTTATCACACCTTCGGAATGCTACGGACTCCCACCAAGATTGAATTCCGCTTCGATGGAAAGACGTACCACACCATCACAAAAGCGTCTGCCTTTTTGCGTGCACCAGCGGGTGCTGACCCAACTCGGGTTTGGCCATTTGATCAAGAGTTCTTCATGATTTTGAACCTTGCGATGGGTGGAACGCTTGGTGGTGGCCCCGGCGGGCTTGTGAGTACATCAGCCACTGGTGGAACACTTGCTGTTGACTGGGTTCGCTTCTCCTCCGTTAATGGCGTTGGCGAAGTAATAACGCACTAGTCGGTACTTGAAAACTAGGTATCCAATAATTGTTTGCCGCCGCTTAGCGGTTTCTCCCAATGTTTAAATACACCATATTGCGGTATAGTCAAAACGACGTGTGTGTGCACGGAATGAGGTTTTGCTGTTGTTCGCAACAGAAGACAAGCACACCAGTAAAACTCTCAACCCGATTTCCGCGGAAGGATAACAAATGAAGGTCTTGAGGCCACAAGCAATAAAAAGTTTTCTAGTCAGTTTGGCCTTGGTCGCTACTGGCACGCTAAGTGCTGGCGCGCCAGCTAGTGCGGTTACTTCTTGGGTTCCTGCTCCAACATGGAGTCAGTTGAACGTACCAAGTGGTGTTGGAGTCTTCCAGCAAGACCTACGCATGTTTAATGATGCCAGCGTCAAATTGACCGATGATCCAGGACAGCATTCAAATATTTACATCCGCACCGACGTACATGGCTTAACCGTGAACTATGACTGCCGCACAAAGCAGGGCAATGCCAGCAACATTTTGCCAGCTTGTGCAAATAAGACTTTGCAGTTTGGTTTGGATTTAGAAGGTGTAGAACTTACGAATGTAACTGTGACTATTGACGGTCTCGATCAGTCTCATAGTTCCATCAAGAAGGTATTTGCAATGCGTTACATCACCAAGACCACTGACGAGAATGGCTTGGCTAGTTTTGCTATTGGCATCAACAATAAGAGTGCAACAAAAAAGGTTGCTGCAGATGACTACCTTGCGGTATCCGTCAGTAACTGTGATCGTTCAACAGCTGCGCTAGCAAAAGCATGTGCGACATCTGACAAAATTGCCGAGGGTGAATCTGGTGCTACTTCACTAGTTGGTCCGATGACGATGATGTTCCAAGATGCGGGTTACTACCCACAAGTAAAGATTGTAAATATTGATCATTCAGAGGTTGTTACCTCACCAAATGGTTGCGATCCTTATGCAGTTCGTTGGGCAGAAGGAAAGACTTGGGAATGGAGTGTTTTCAAGCGCTCATGGCTAGGTGAATACGCATGCGTTTACATCAAGTCTTACCAAGTTGGGGACACTGCAACTGTTCCTTACCGAGTTCTTGATATCTGGGGTACGCCAATGGCTAACCAGCCAATGGAATTTAGTCATCCAAGTACACCACCAAACTGTGGAACTGTGCGCTGCAAGTGGAGCAGTGCCGGCCAAAGCAAGTACACCGATAAAGATGGTTACGTTTCATTCACCGTTAAGAACTTGAATACTCCGCAAGATGCCTGCCTTAATCAGGGTTACAACATGGACACCCAAATTACTGGCACATGCTCTCTTGGTGTCGGCATGAACGCCAGCACAGGTATGGAACCAGAATCTCAGGATTTGTTCTGGCCACAATTTAATAACTCAATGCAAATTCCAGAAAATAGTTTGGAGTACTTCGTCCACCGTCGTGGAGCCCTAGCTACTCCAGTTGATGGAAATAACCTTCCTACAACACAAGCTGTGTACCGTGACGTAAATGGTGATCAGGTTACGCAAGTTACTCCCGGAGATGGCTCAGTTCGCAACCCAGCACTGGACATCAACACAACTGGGGAAACAGAAGCAAACACAACTTCGTTTAATGACTCATTGGTCGTATCCACGATTAATCTAAAGTCCTTTACCAATGCCAATCCGGATACTGTTTGTTTCGTCAAAACTAACCCCAAGAATCCTGCTGTGGTCAAACGCCTTGGTAGCCAATACGTTGGCAATCCATTAGTCGTAGTGGTCAATGGTAAATCTTTGTGTACTCCAACACTGGACATTTACGCACCAGAGGTGACTATCACCGCAACAGATGGTGGACGCGTTCTTCGCACCT
>VFKC01000059.1 GCA_009885745.1 Actinomycetota bacterium | reverse complement strand
TCTCCCGAATAGCCAACAGTTTTTTGGACCATTTCAGCTAATTCCTTGATAGTTACATCTTTGCCCCAACCAATATTTATCGGTTCAGGTGCATCATAATTTTCCAGCAAGTGGCGACAAGCGGCAGCTAAGTCATCCACGTGGAGGAACTCTCGCATAGGTGAACCGGTTCCCCACAATGTTACTTGTGAAGATCCAGCGAGTTTTGCTTCATGGAATTTACGAATCATTGCAGGCAGTACATGACTGTTTTGTAAATCAAAATTATCGCCGGGACCGTAAAGATTAGTTGGCATTCCAGAAATCCAGTTGCGGTTGTATTCGCGCCTGTATGCCTGAATGTTCAAAACCCCAGCAATTTTGGCAATGGCGTAGGCATCATTCGTCGGTTCAAGTGGGCCAGTGAGAAGTGAGTCTTCGCGAATGGGTTGTTCAGCGAACTTTGGGTAGATGCATGAAGAGCCCAGAAAAAGTAGCTTTTCGACATTAGCCAGGTGAGAGCCTTCAAACACATTTGTTTGTATCCGAACATTGTCTTGCAAGAATTCCACGGGATAGGTGTTGTTCGCCACAATCCCGCCAACTTTGGCAGCCGCCATAATTACCACATCAGGTTTTGCCTGCAGGATTGCCTCAACTGTTTGATTGCGGTCACGTAGGTCAACCCCGGCTGAACGCCAACCAATTAGGTTTGTGAATCCTTCGCGTTCAAAATGTCGCCAAAGGGCCGAACCAACAAGACCGTTATGGCCAGCGATGTAAATCTTGGCGGTCTTTGAAATCTCAGTCATAGTTATCCTTTGTGACGAATACGCGTTTATGGAACGCATTAGATATGCTCTAGGCTTAGAACCGTATTTGATAATCCTGCCATGTAAAGGTTCGAAATGAAAAAAGCACTAATCACTGGAATTACTGGTCAAGATGGTTCTTACTTAGCAGAGTTACTTCTGGAAAAGGGCTACGAAGTCCATGGCGTTATTCGCCGTTCTTCAACTTTTAACACCAGCCGCATAGATCACCTTTATCAAGACCCACACATTGCGGGTACTCGCCTATTCCTTCACTATGGAGATCTTTCGGATGGTAGTCGTATGGCGACTTTGCTTACGAAGATTGCTCCTGATGAGGTCTATAACCTAGCTGCACAATCACATGTTCGGGTTTCTTTTGACGAGCCTGAATATACGGCTGATACAACCGGTGTTGGTTCGATTCGCCTCCTCGAGGCAATACGCCTGACCGAAGTTCCTGCACGTTTTTACCAGGCCAGTTCTTCTGAAATGTTTGGAGCTACTCCACCTCCGCAGAATGAAGAGACACCTTTCTACCCACGCTCACCATATGGCGTGGCCAAGGTTTACTCCTACTGGATAACAAAGAATTACCGTGAAGCATATGGAATGTATGCCTGCAATGGCATCCTTTTCAATCATGAATCAGAGCGCCGGGGTGAAACTTTCGTAACAAGAAAGATTGCTATTGGTGCAGCCCGTATTGCAGCGGGTCTACAAAAAGAATTATTTATGGGCAACCTGGATTCAGTCCGCGACTGGGGTTACGCACCAGAATATGTCGAAGGAATGTGGCGCATGCTGCAGCAAGATACAGCAGATGATTATGTATTGGCCACGAATACCGCATACACAGTCAAGGATTTCCTGCAGTTCAGCTTTGAAGCAGTCGACCTAGACTGGGAAAAGTACGTCAAGTTTGATGAACGTTACTTGCGCCCAACCGAAGTAGACGCGTTAGTTGGAGATTACTCAAAAGCTAAAAATGTTTTGGGTTGGGAACCAAAGGTTCTGACACCAGAACTAGCCAAGCGTATGACTTTGGCTGAGGTAGAGTCAGCCAATTAATGGGTTGACTCTCGAGACCAGTC
>VFKC01000067.1 GCA_009885745.1 Actinomycetota bacterium | reverse complement strand
TGCAAAAACATCTATGTTCGCCGGAATCCAATTTAACGGGACAGCTACAGGCCCAGCGCCTACTGGTACTCCAACACCATCTGGATCGGCAACACCAACTCCGACTCCATCACGAGTACCTGCAACTCCGTTGTACTTAACTTTTGGTGCTGACGATGTACGCGGTAACGCTGCTGGGACTCGTGCATTCGAAGGTGCCACGGCATCCGTCGGCGCATCCGCTGCTGGTCGTACAGATCGTGCTTTGAAGTTGACCAAGACAGGTCAACTTTGGAGTGGTTTTAGCGCGCTGAAGTTTGAAACTGCACTGCGCATCAGTGGCGCATCAGTAGTTTCTTTTGATTACTACTCACCAAACAGTGTTAACACTCCGGTTCTCGTCAAGTTTGATGGTGCTGGCTACACTCAAAAGTCAGCGATGGCAGTCCCAGGCTGGTCACGCGTATCAGTTGACATGGCAACTGCGAGTGGCTATTCAGCGGCCGCCAATTACAGTGAAATAGCGTTGTTCCCTAACTTTGGTGAAACAACCTCCGTAACGAATAGCGGCCAGAATTACTACTTTGACAACATCTCTATCAACGGTGGCGTGCTTGCTGATGGCGCTTCTGACCCAGATGTAAGTCCAACTCCATCCGCGTCTCCTACAGTTCCAGAAGGTCCTTGGACTGTTCGCTCAACAACTGTTGCTACGTCACAGGGCAACCCTGCCGCCGGGTGGGTTGCTAATGGTTGGTTCGCTACTGGTCTTGGCTTTGCTGAGACTCATGCTGCCACTGGTTCATCTACCGTGATGACTTATCACGTGACTGCTGGCAACGGTTTAACCGCTGCTGGTGTGACTGTGCAATTTGTTATGGGAAAGCAGTACTCAGGTTCCAATGCGAAGGTAAATGTTGGCACTGTTTCTTCCACTGGTGGCGAGGCAACTGCAACTGGAGTAACCAATGCCAACGGTGATGTCTCCTTTACTTTGGTCAACACAGATACCACTGTGAGTGGCAAGATATTTACTCAGGTATCAGCATATGTCACGACTGCAGATGTTGATGTTGTAGATATAATTGAGGTGGTCATCGACGGTCCTGCACCGACTGGAACACCGACAGCGTCGGCCTCTCCAGTAGTTGAGTCATACGCCTGTGCAGCGGCTCCAACTACTGTTTGTCCTCCAGTGACTAACATAACTGTGGCAAGCGAAGGTGTTGCCAAGGCGATAACAGCTGGTGCAGTGGCCCTGGACGGTGGAAAGACAGTTACATTCACTTACACTTCCAGTGCGCTAGATGCTGGAAAGCGTTTGACGGTTGATTTCTTTGATTATTCCGCTGGGCTGGCATTGTTTATGCCGACCAATCCAAGTTCAGCGCCATGGTCAAGCACAGCTTGCTTTGCATCCAGTTACGCCAAAGAATGCCGGATTGAACTGAATGCTAGCGGTGGAGCAACATTTACTGTTTCGTTCACTGGCAATGGCGATGGTGCCTCATTTAAGTACCACATTGTTGGCGAGACATACGGATCTGCTGCTGTCGTGGCGTCATTCGTTGGTGGCACAGGTGCTACTGCTGCTCCCACTCCGACTATTACGTATTCAGATCCATGTACAGATTCTGGTGTTGACACAGAGCCGACTGACAAAATTTTAATTGATAAAATCTCACTCTCTGGCGATACAGGTAAGACTGGGGACCTCTTCAAGTCCACTAACACTGATTTGACTGTGACAATTTCAGATATTGCTAATCAGTGCAAGGTTGTGGCAATTCCGTTCTTTAATCGCACCGAAGGATTGCAATTCGCAATTTCCTCCGTATCTGATGCACTGTCAACGACTGGTTGCCTGAATGGACCAGCGCAAGACAAGAAGTGTTTGATCAGGTTGAACACCTCAGGTGTTGCAACCTTCCACATAACTGTTGGAGCGGCTTACGGTAAGTCGTTCCAGTACAAGATGGTGGCCACTGGATTTGATTCTGGGGTGGCAACGGTGAATTTTGAGGGAGTAACTACATCTCCGACAGCGACACCGACTCCAACTGGTACTCCGACTCTTTTGCCGGCAACTCCGATTTACCTAACATTCGGCCTTGGTGATACCCGCGGTATCGCTACGACCGGAGAAAAGGGTGCATTCGATGGGGTCACTGCAACCGTGGGAGACTCCATTGATGGGCGCACTGACCGCGCTTTGAAGTTGATCAAGCCTGCTGAGAGTGAAACGGCAAAGTTATGGGGTGGCGTGAACATGCTCTTGGATGAAACTACCCTTCGCATTTCGGGAAGTGCAGTTGTGTCCTTTGATTTCTATTCACCAAATAGCATTGACGTGCCGGTACTAGTGAAATTCGATGGTGCTGGAGCAACTCAAAAGGTTGCCACGGCTGTTCCGGGTTGGTCCCGCATTTCAGTTGACATGTCATCAGCAGTTGGCTACTCGGCAACTGCTAATTACCCGACACTTGCTTTGTTCCCCAATTTCGATGGTGATGTTGGTGTTGTTGAGAATAGTGGTCAGGCTTACTACGTCGACAACGTGTCTGTTAACGGTGGTGTTCTAGCCGACGGTGCTGTTGACGCGATTTCAGCAGTAGCACCAGATGCACCAACTGGTGTCTCGGTCAAGGGATTAACTGCAACTACTGCTTTAATTTCCTGG
>VFKC01000110.1 GCA_009885745.1 Actinomycetota bacterium | reverse complement strand
TGATGCGGACATGATTGCGAAGGCTGTTGCAGCAGCCAATGATGCCGACTACGTAGTTGCAGTTGTCGGCGACATGATTGCTTTGATTGGTGAAGGAAGATCAACTGCAACGCTGGAACTTTTCGGCGCACAAAATGCTTTGCTTGATGCACTTGCTGCAACAGGTAAGCCGATGATTGTCGTGCTAATCAGTTCGAAGCCACAGATTCTTCCTGAGTCTGCGCTTAACGCTGCCGCAATTATCAATGCCTTTAATCCGGGTATGCGTGGCGGTACTGCTATTGCAGAGATGATCTTTGGCGAAATTGAACCAAGTGGACGCTTGCCGATTACCTTTGCACGTCACGCGGGTCAACAGCCGATTTATTACAACCAACTTCGTGGACAGCATGGCCATCGTTACGCGGACTTGACTCAAGATCCGATGTTCGCATTTGGCGAGGGCTTGTCTTACTCACACGTTGAGTACAGCAACTTAGCGATTACAAAGACTGAGTTAACTAGCACTGACACGATTGATGCTCAAATCACTTTGACTAATACTGGTTCGCGTCCATCACTTGAAACAGTGCAAATTTATTTCAGCGACTTGGTTACCAGCATCACCTGGGCAGATAAAGAATTAAAGGGCTACGAACAAATTCTTGTTGGACCTGGCGAAACCAAGGTTGTTGACCTGAAATTGCCTGTGGCAGATTGCACAATCGTTGACGCCGATTCCAACAGAATTGTTGAACTCGGAGAATTTGCTTTGCTAGTTGGTCGCAGCTCTAGAAATCGTGACCTACAGCGTGCTTTGTTTACCGTTACTGGCTAGTCAGTAGTAACTGGCAACTGCTAGTCGCAAACTGCGCCTTTAGATGCACTACCAACGAGCTTTGAGTATTTAGCAAGAACTCCACGGTCATACTTGTGTGGCAAAGGCTGCCAAGTATTACGACGCTCTTGAAGTTCGGCTTCGTCCACGAGCAAATCAAGAGTTCCGCTTGGGATATCGATGCGAATACGATCGCCATCTCGAACTAAACCGATTGCGCCACCATCAAGTGCTTCTGGTGAAACGTGCCCAACACAAAGTCCTGTTGTTCCACCGCTAAAGCGACCGTCGGTAATGAGCAGAACATCTTTACCAAGTCCAGCGCCCTTAATTGCCGCGGTAATCATCAACATTTCGCGCATACCGGGACCGCCCTTTGGCCCTTCGTAGCGGATAACTACAACGTCACCGGCTTGGATCCCGCCGTCTTCGAGAGCATCCATTGCTGCGCGCTCACGTTCAAATACTTTGGCTGGTCCTTCGAAAATATCAACGGGAATGCCAGCGCTCTTAGTAACTGCGCCATCAGGTGCAAGCGATCCGCGAAGAATAGTGATGCCACCAACTCCGCCCAGTGGGCTATTCATTGCATGCAGAATCTCACCGTCTGGATCTGGAGAATCGATGTCCGCAAGATTTTCTGCAACAGTCTTGCCAGTAACAGTCATGCAATCACCATGGATGAGCCCAGCATCAAAAAGCGCACGCATAATTACCGGCACGCCACCGACTCGATCTACGTCGCTCATGACGTAGCGACCGAATGGCTTTACATCTGCGAGCAATGGAACTTTCGCACCAATTCTCTTGAAATCATCGAGTGACAAATCAACATTTGCCTCGTGGGCAATCGCCAGAAGATGAAGCACTGCGTTGGTAGAACCACCGAAGGCCATCACAACTGCAATCGCATTTTCTAGTGATTTCTTAGTGATGATATCGCGAGTGGTAATTCCTAAACGAATGAGATTTACCACCGCTTCACCCGATGCGATTGCGTATCCATCACGGCGACGATCTACTGCTGGTGGGGCTGCTGAACCTGGAAGCGACATTCCCATTGCCTCAGCAGCAGAGGCCATTGTGTTTGCGGTGTACATGCCACCACAGGCACCTTCACCTGGGCAGATTGCGCGTTCGATGCGATCAACATCTTCTTCGCTCATTAGTCCACGAGCACAAGCACCCACGGCCTCAAAGGCATCAATAATTGTTACATCGCGATTTGAACCGTCGGACAGAGTTACATTGCCAGGCAAGGTTGAGCCGGCATAAACAAAAACACTGGCGACATCAAGGCGTGCGGCGGACATCAACATACCCGGTAGTGATTTGTCACAACCAGCAAAGTTGACCATGCCATCAAGGCGCTCAGCGTTCATCACGGTCTCAACGGAATCTGCGATAACTTCGCGACTAACTAACGAGAAATGCATTCCTTCGTGACCCATTGATATGCCATCGGAAACTGAAATAGTGCCAAATTGCATCGGGAAACCACCAGCAGCAAGAACACCTTCTTTAGATGCCTTAGCCAAACGATCAAGCGAGAGATTACAAGGGGTGATTTCATTCCACGACGAGGCAATACCAATTTGTGGCTTAACCCAATCGTCATCGCCCATTCCGACTGCGCGCAGCATGCCACGGGCGGCAGTGCGTTCTAATCCATCGGTTACTTGCTTACTGCGTGGCTTCATATCTGACATAGGACAAATCTATCGCCTAGAGGCAGTACAACTGAATTGAACCGACTCCAAAGCCAAATACCCCGACTTTTATTCGCTAACGCCAAGTCGTTCAAACAAAAGTTCGCGAACTCGCGCAGCATCTGCCTGACCTCTAGTTGCCTTCATGACAGCACCAACAACCGAGCCAGCCGCAGCAAGCTTGCCAGATTTGATTGTCTCGACAACCGCAGGATCAGCCGCCAACGCCGCATCAATTGCTTCAATCAATGGCCCATCATCAGAGACCACAGCAAGCCCACGTCCAGCCACAATCGAATCAACATCACCTTCGCCAGCAATCAATCCATCGAGTACTTGACGTGCAAGTTTGTCATTTAGTGCACCTTCAGAAATAAGTGCTTCGATACGGGAGAGTTCGACATGAGTTACCCCAAGTTCTTCGACTTCCACTCCACGTTCATTGGCAACACGAGCAAGCTCGCCGGTGTACCACTTACGGGCTGCATCTGGATTCATCCCAGCAGATACCGCGGCTTCGACAAGTTCAAGAACACCTGCATTCATCAGGTTTTGCATTTCCAAATCACTGATGTTCCACGCAGCAGTCAGACGAGTTCGTCGCACCGCCGGATTTTCTGGCAGATTGGCGCGCAATTCTTCAACCCATTCACGGGAAGGCGCAATCGGCATTAAATCTGGTTCAGGGAAGTAACGATAATCTTCAGCGTCTTCTTTTGATCGACCTGACGTTGAGATGCCAGTATCTTCATGCCAATGTCGTGTCTCTTGAACAATTCGCTCGCCTGCTGTTAGACGGGCAGCATGGCGCATTACTTCATAGCGAACAGCACGTTCAACTGAGCGCAGTGAGTTCACATTCTTCGTTTCAGAACGTGTCCCAAGTTTTGATTCTGGCGTCTCACGCAATGACAAGTTCACATCACAGCGGAGTGATCCTTGTTCCATCTTGACGTCACTTACGCCAAGTCCGCGCAAAATCTCCCGAAGAGCGCTGACATATGCTTTGGCGACTTCTGGCGCATATTTGCCTGTGCCTTCAACTGGCTTGGTGACGATTTCAATCAATGGGATACCAGCGCGGTTGTAGTCAACCAAAGAATAATCTGCGCCGTGGATTCGACCAGTTGCTCCACCCATGTGCAAATTCTTGCCGGTGTCTTCTTCCATGTGGGCACGTTCAATTGGCACTCGGAATGTCTTTGGACCCTCATCAGTATCAATGTCGACATCTAGGTAGCCTTCAAAAGCAATCGGCTCGTCGTACTGTGAAGTCTGGAAATTCTTGGGCATATCAGGGTAGAAGTAATTTTTACGAGCAAAGCGACACCAAGTAGCAATTTCACAGTTAAGTGCCAGCCCAATACGAATCGCGGACTCAACGCCAATTCGATTAAGCGCCGGTAATGCCCCTGGCAAACCCAGACAAACAGGACAAACTTGAGTGTTAGGTTCCGCACCGAAGACCGTTGAACAACCGCAGAACATCTTGGTATTTGTGCCAAGTTCTACGTGAACTTCAAGACCCAATACTGGATCAAAATTAGCGATTGCTTCGTCATACTTCATTAATGCTTCAGCCATTAGGCACCTGCCAATTCAGGAGCTTGAGCCCAGATTGGGCCGCCCCACTTACTGAGCAACTCGCGTTCAATTGCAGCGCCAACGTTGTACAGGCGATCATCTGCCATTGCCGGAGCCATGATCTGCAGACCAACGGGTAAATTATCTTCTGTAGCTAGACCGATTGGCAATGACATACCAGGAAGGCCCGCAAGGTTTACCGGGATAGTGGCCACATCATTTAGATACATGGAAACTGGATCAGCCATTTTCTCGCCAATCTTGAATGCGGTCGTAGGCGCAGTTGGCGAAATCAATACATCAACCTGAGCGAAAGCCTTATCAAAATCTTGAGCAATTAATGTACGAATCTTTTGTGCCTGACCATAGTAAGCATCGTAGTAACCAGCAGATAGCGCGTAAGTTCCCAACATGATGCGACGAATAACTTCAGGTCCAAATCCAGCAGCCCTGGTTTCGCTCATTACTTGTTCAACAGATTTTGAACCATCGTCACCGACGCGCAGACCAAATCGGATGCCATCAAATTTTGCGAGGTTGCTTGAGCATTCACTCGGCAAGATTAGGTAATAAGCAGCAAGTGCATGGGGGAAATTAGGGCAAGAAACTTCTATTACTTCGGCGCCGAGTCCCTCAAGCAATGTCACTGTTTCATCAAAACGAGTCTGAACTCCGGCTTGGAATCCTTCGCCACTTAATTCCCGAACAACACCAATCTTCATACCCTTAACATCGCCACGGCGAGCAGCGCCCACAACATCAGGCACGGGCTTGTTGATTGATGTTGAATCTCTTGGATCATGACCTGCAATAACACTGTGCAAAAGCGCAGTGTCCAAAACATTGCGAGCACATGGACCAACTTGATCAAGCGACGAGGCAAGAGCAACAACCCCATAGCGACTTACACCACCATAAGTTGGTTTAACTCCGACAGTTCCGGTCACTGCAGCAGGTTGACGAATAGATCCACCAGTATCACTACCAATAGCAAGTGGCGCTTCAAATGCGGCTAAACAAGCCGATGATCCGCCACCGGAGCCACCTGGAATTCGTTCTAAATCCCACGGATTATGCGTTGGACCGTAAGCGGAATGCTCTGTTGATGAACCCATCGCGAATTCATCCATGTTAGTTTTTCCAAGGATTGGGATACCTGCATCGCGCAACTTTGTCACAACAGTTGCATCATATGGCGGGATCCAGCCTTCAAGCATTTTGGAACCACATGTTGTTGGCAAACCTTTGCTAGCCAAAATATCTTTTAGGCCAAGCGGCACACCTGCAAGGGCTGACAAACTCTGGCCATCCGCGCGTTGAGCATCAACGGCTGCGGCCGCGTCTAAGGCACCTTTGGAATTAACATGTAAAAATGCATGGACATCGCCATCAACAGCAGCAATGCGATCTAAATGAGCTTGGGTAATTTCAACTGAAGAAACTTGGCCAGCATTCATTGCCTCGACTAAATCAGAAGCATTCATTCGAATGAGGTCAGACATATTTACTCCTCATCCAAGATGCGTGGAACGCGAAAACGTGAATCTTCTACTGCCGGAGCGCCAGCAAGGGCTGCCCCTGGCGCCAAAGAGGCAACTGGAATGTCCTCACGAAAAACATTTGTCATCGGAATTGGATGGCTCATCGCTGGAACATCGGCAGTATCAACTTGAGAAACTTGCGCAACCGCATCCAAAATGGCGTCTAGCTGCTTAGCAAAATGCTCGAGTTGGTCATCAGCGATGTTTATACGAGCTAGATGCGCCAAATGGGCTACTTCTTCGCGGGAAATTGCGGTCATGCGCCCAATTCTATTGCGCGTACTACTTAGTCAGTGACGCGAGCGCGGCTTCGGGGCCCCGGTCAAGTAACAACTTGAATCCATCAGCATCCAGAATCGGGCGACCTAACTCTTCGGCCTTTGCCGCTTTTGAGCCAGCACCCTCGCCAATAACAACAAAGTGGGTATTTTTCGAAACGGAACTTGCGGCTTTGCCACCACGACTAGTGATTGCTTCTTGCGCACTTTCGCGGGTAAAGCCTTCAACGGTTCCGGTGACAACAATGGTCAGTCCAGCAAGAGTCTGCGGACCATAATCGACCTTTGCATCAAACATGCGAACGCCACCTTGACGCCATTTTTCAATAATTTCCAGGTGCCATGGCTCACTGAACCATTCAGCGATCGCGATTGCAGTAGTCGCGCCAATACCCTCGACTTGGGAAAGTTCTTCGATGGTTGCAC
>VFKC01000029.1 GCA_009885745.1 Actinomycetota bacterium | reverse complement strand
TACCTAATCTTGTTCTTTTCGGTAACAGGCAAAGCCCGTTACCGAGCCAGGGGTTTGGGCAACAGGCCTGAAAAATTGCCCACTTACCGCCCGATCGGCCCCAATCGCTGAAGTTTGATGTTTGTTTACTTTTGGAAAGAGCCTAATTTGTCTGCATATTTTTAAAAAACTCATTGAAGTTACGATATTGTTATCAAAACAAAGCAAAACAAATAGACAAACGGACACAATCGGGTGTTTAATCGTCTTACAAGGGGGTTAGTTATGTATGCAGCAGAGCGTTACCGCTCAATCGTCGAACGCGTAGTGGGATTGGGAAGTGCTTCAGTGATTGGCTTAGCCGAGGACTTGGATGTAACTCCAGAGACAATCCGACGCGACCTAAGCGAACTTGAACGCCAAGGACTTGTGCGCCGTGTACACGGAGGTGCTGTTCCAGTCGGTCGCGTTGGTTACGAGGCAACTGTGGATTCCCGTAACAGTGTTCTCGTCGAGGAAAAGAATCGTATTGCCGCCATGGCACTTAGTGAGATTCCTAAAGAGGGCGCTGTAATCGTAGATGCAGGAACTACAACTGGGCGCCTGCTGGCTTTAATTCCAGATGATCGCGAATTGACCATCATCACAGATTCCATTGCACACGCCTTAGCTCTTGCAAACCGACAAAATATTCAAACTTTGCTACTTGGTGGCCGAGTGCGTGGTCGCACACTTGCTTGCGTTGATCAATGGGCTTTGTCCGCACTTACCGGTCTGTATGCAGACGTGGCAATAATCGGCACAAACGGCATCAGCCTAGAGCGTGGGCTAACTACTCCAGATCACGCCGAAGCCGCAGTCAAGCAGGCAATGTTGAAGGCAGCGCGACGTAAAGTCATTCTCGCAGATCACAGCAAATTCAATGATGATCACTTTGCAAACTTTGGAGCAATCTCTGACATTGATTTGGTTATTACTGATTCCAACATCGAAGAAGATGTTGCATCTAGTTTTGTGGCCGCAGGTCTTGAGTTGGTGCAAGCGTGATTATCACCATCACTTTGAATCCCAGTGTCGATCGCACGGTCGGGATCAATGCTCTAAATATTGGATCCGTAAATAGAGTTGATTTACTTTCTGTTGACCCAGGTGGCAAGGGTGTAAATGTCTCGCGAGCATTAAGCGCATTTGGTGCAAAAACTTTCGCACTCATTGTTTGTGGGTCCTTTGGTAGCCGCTGGTTTACTGAAACACTCGCTGAACTAGAAATTGAAAACGAAATTTTGTTGGTCGATGGCATCACCCGATACAACGTAACGATTGTGGAAGAGAGCTCCGGTTCTGTTACCAAAATAAATGAACCAGGTTTTGAATTGACCGCGGAAATGGTCGCTGAGGTTAAGGCAGCATTAGGCAAACTTGTACAGCCTGAATCATGGGTGGTTTTGGCTGGACGCCTTAACCCAGGTGCAGACGCAGATACTTACCGCCACCTAGTGGATTACGCACATTCATTGGGCGCAAAGGTTGCAGTGGATGCCAGCGGTGCTGAATTGCTCTCTGCAGCAAAGAGCGCCAAGCCCGATTTGATTAAACCTAATCAGCATGAACTTGCTGAACTTGTTGGTCGCGAATTGCACACAATCGAAGACATCATCGACGCCGCCAAAGAGGTCTTGACCTGGGGTGTCGGTGCTGTTTTATGCAGCCTTGGTGCTGATGGCGCAATTCTGATTAGCGCAAGTGAAATTATTCATGCTGAACCAGCTCATCCCGTAGTTGGTGTGCCAGTTGGCGCAGGTGACATATTGCTGGCGACGTTTATCGCGGGTGGCGCAAATAGTTTCGCACTTCGCGATGCCGTTGCTTGGTCTGCTGCGTCTGTTCCGCTCGAAGGAACTTCTATCCCCACTATTGACCAAGTCAATTTGGTTGAAGTGCTCATCAACAATTCTTTGGATTCACAAAGATCTTTAGTTGAGGTGAATTAAGTATGTCTGTTTTTTCTGCTGAATTAATCAATCTTGATTTAAATGCGTTGGATAAAACCGATGCAATTACACAGTTGGCAACTATGGTGGTGGCGGCTAATCGTGGCACCAATGTTTCACAGATAGTCACTGATGTGCTGGCACGTGATGCTTTGGGCACACCGCAAGTTGATGGCGTCGCTATCCCTCATGCGCGTTCAAGTGGCGTTACTCAATCAAGTGTGGTGGTGGCTCGCACTGTAGGAATCTCTTTCGATCCAGATGAAGATCCAGCGGATGTAATTTTTATGATTTTGGTTCCAGATGGTGAAGGGAATGAGCACATCGACATTCTTTCGGGTATCGCCCGCAGGTTGATGGATCCTGAATTTACAGCGGCATTGCGTTCATTGGGCGATGCGAAATCAATCACAGACCTACTCACAATCGGACAGGAATAGAAATGAAACTTATCGTCATCACATCATGCGCTACCGGAATCGCACATACATTTATGGCCGCAGAAGCGCTCGAGCGCGCTGCCAAAGCCGCTGGTCACGAAGTCTGGGTTGAAACTCAAGGCGCCGGTGGGTTTAAGCCACTCGGTGCCGACATAATCGGCGCGGCCGATGTAGTTATCTTCGCGAATGACATTGGTGTTCGAGAAAAAGATCGTTTTGTTGACAAAAAAATTGTCCAAAGCACTCCTAAGGCCGCGATCAAGGATGCCAAAGGATTAATTACCCAGGCAGAAGAATTAGCCGCCAACTGAAAAGTTTCTAGTGGGAAATTCTCACAAGATTATTTCGCACCTGCAACCCTGTGGATGTGAAGGTAAGAGAAAGGATCAGCCATGAGTGCTGGTATAAAATTGCGCCAGTGGTTAATGACTGGAGTCAGTTACATGATTCCGTTCGTAGCCGCGGGTGGCATCTTGATTGCGATTGGATTCATGCTTCATGACCCAGTTGATGTCGTAAAGCCAACTTTGGAGGAAGCTCTCGCAGAGAATAATATTCCTGCATTGATCTTCCGCCTTGGCGCAGTTGCATTTGGCTTCTTGGTTCCGGTTCTTGCCGGTTTCATTGCCTACGCAATTGCAGATCGACCAGGTTTAGTTCCTGGCTTCGTTGCAGGTTCATTAGCCGGTGCGCTTGGTGCTGGTTACCTTGGTGGCTTAATTGGCGGTCTTATCGCTGGTCTAGTTGCAAAGTGGATATCAGATCAGAATGTGCCTGCCGCTTTTAGGAGCGTTATGCCTATTGTGGTGACTCCCTTAGTCTCCACATTGGTAGTTGGCTTTGTCATGCTGTACATAGTTGGTAAGCCTGTGGCTTCCGCTAACAAAGGCCTGACTAATTGGCTAGCGAATATCGGTACTGGAAGCGCAGTTGTGCTTGGTATCGTTCTTGGCCTCATGATGGCGTTTGATATGGGTGGCCCAGTAAATAAGGTTGCTTACACATTCGCCACTGGCGGTCTAGCAAACGTTGCAGCGGGTGCAACGAGCGCGAAGGAATGGACAGTTATGGCGGCCGTTATGGCTGCAGGTATGACGCCTCCTCTAGGACTTGCCCTTGCCACATTCGTGCGCAAGCGCCTGTTCACTGAGTCAGAACAAGAAAATGGTAAAGCCGCAGTCGTCTTGGGCTTGTCATTCATCACTGAAGGTGCGATCCCATTCGCAGCTGCAGATCCAATTCGCATAATCCCATCACTGATGGCTGGATCAGCCGTTACTGGTGCGATGGTTATGGCATTTGAAAATACCCTTCGTGCACCACATGGTGGCATCTGGGTGACTCCACTAATTGGTGGAGTATTCACTTACCTGTTGGCAATTCTCGCTGGCACATTGGTAACTGCTATTGCAGTTGTGGCAGCAAAGAGTGCAGGTGCCTCAAAGGCACAAGCAGAAACCGAACTAGTTTCAGCTAGCTAATCAATTACTGAGTGTGTTCCGAACTTTATTCGGGACACACTCATGTTGGCGCTTGCTCGTCAGCACAAACCAGAAGCGAGATTAAATGCCAAGTCAAGTTGCAGTTGTTGCCAGCAAAATAGGTCTACACGCACGCCCTGCCTCACTCCTTGTGAAGATTGCCAATAGTGCGGGTGTGCCTATTACGATTGGCCGAGTTGGGCAAAAAGCAGTAAATGCTGCGAGCATGCTTTCAGTTTTGGCTCTAGGCGCAAAGTCGGGCGAGGAATTAGAAGTCACGGTTGCTGACGGTCCTAATGCCGAGCAAGTGCTGACACAATTGGTGGAGATAGTTACAACAGATCACGACGGGTAGGTTATGAGTTATTCAGGTATCGGAGTTTCACCGGGTATCGCCGTTGGACCAATTCGCCGAGTCACTCGAACTAAATTAAGCGAACCCATTCCAGCTTCGCCACGTTCAGTCTTTAAAGCACTTGATGCTGTTGCAACAGATTTGGAAAAGCGCGCAGAATCAGTTGCACTTGAAGTTGCTAGAGATGTTCTGTCTGCCCAGGCAATGATTGCTCGCGATCCTGCACTTGTGGAAGCCATCGGCGCTCGGTTATTGGATGACATTGAATATCCTGACGTGCGATTACAAATTACTGATGCATTTGCGGGATTTAAAGAAGCGTTAGCCGCATTGGGTGGATATTTCGCTGAGCGAGTTGCTGACTTAGAAGAAATTTCTGATCGTCTCTTGGCCATGCTTAGTGGCCACCAGTATGAAGATGTAAAACTTATTGAGCCAAGCGTGATTGTTGCCATGGATCTGACGCCAGCGGATACCGCATCTCTTGATTTAAATTTTGCTCGCGCACTTGTCGTGGAAAAGGGTGGCCCAACAAGTCACACAGCCATTGTGGCTCGTGGTCTGGGCATTCCTGCCATTGTCGGTTGCGTTGGAATTATGGATGTTCCCGAAGGCCAGATAATCATGGTGGATGGTCGTGAGGGTTTAGTCCTAACAAATCCATCTGATGGTGAAATTGAAGCGCGCAATACTCGCGAGGAGTCATTACGAGCCAGAGCATCATCTGTAGTTGGACCAGGACGCCTTTCCGATCGCACACCAATTACTTTGCTGGCAAATGCGGGCAATGCCCAAGATGCAATTGCGGCTGCCACCGTTGGCGCAGAAGGAATTGGGCTCTTTCGTACTGAACTACTTTTTCTCGATCGCAATGATGAACCATCAGTAGATGAGCAGGTAGAACTTTACCGAAGCGTATTCGAAGCAATGGCTGGCCGTCGGGTAGTTGTGCGCACACTTGATGCGGGTAGCGATAAGCCGGTGCCATTTATCAATGCGATTCATGAAGATAATCCTGCACTCGGAGTGCGTGGTTGGCGCCTAACACGAACTGCCGATGATGTCATAGATCGTCAACTTGATGCGATCGCCGCAGCAGCGCGCGCAGTTAATGCGGACATCTGGGTTATGGCGCCGATGATTGATGTTCCTGCTGAAGCGGCAGAGTTTGCACATCGCGCTCGAGCTCGTGGATTGCGACGCGTAGGCGTGATGGTTGAAACTCCAGCTTCTGCGATATTGGCTGACAAAGTTTTGGCCGAAGTTGATTTCGCGAGCCTTGGCACAAATGATTTGACCCAATATGTGATGGCAGCAGATCGACTGGATTCACGACTAAGCGATTTGACTTCAACCTGGCATCCAGCAGTGCTGCGCACAATCAAAATGGCCGCATCAGGCGCAGAGGCCCTCGGCAGGCCAATTGGCGTTTGTGGCGAGGCTGCGGCAAACCCACAACTTGCCGCAATCATGATTGGTCTTGGAGTCAGCAGCCTTTCGATGGCGCCAAGTGCGCTTGCTGAAGTTCGCGGATTCTTGGCCCAAGTGGATCGGGCAACTTGCGTTCGCGCGGCCGAACAAGTTTTGGCAGTTTCATCAGCAGATGAAGCCGAAGGCATCGCGCTAGATCTATTTGGTTCGTAATTACACAAAAATTTTGAGGATCATTTTTAGCTTAACGACAATTCTTTTGCCCAGAATGTGAATAAAAAACGAACAAAAATGTAACAAAACCATAAAAACTTGTCTTATTGGCGATTAATTTACTATTTGGCTTGACTTAAGTGAATAACATCGGTGTAATTTACTAAAGCCCTATTAAACGTGCAGTAAATCCAACGCCCCCGCGTTGACTATTGCAAGGACGGAAGGCCAATTGTGAGCGAAATAGTTTTGTTACC
>VFKC01000041.1 GCA_009885745.1 Actinomycetota bacterium | reverse complement strand
TAGACAGCGCAACCAAAGGCGCGCAGCTTCTCGCGCACATCCTGCAGGATTATGGGGTGTCGTTGCCGGACATGAAGAAGTCCACACTTGAACGACGCCTGAACGACCCTGACCTGCCCGAAGGCGTTAAAGAACTGTTGCGCATTCGCCTCGAAGCCAGCGGCACCAGCGTCACAAAATACAAAGCACTTCTCCGCGCCGTGAGCAAAGACGGACGGCTGCGCGGCACCTTGCAGTTTGCCGGTGCAGGTAGAACCACCCGGTGGTCCGGGCGCACCTTCCAACCGCAGAACATGGCGAAGCCCACAGTAGGCCACGAAGAACTTACAATAGGCATTGAAGCGATTAAAGCCGGGTGCGTCGATCTGATATGCACCAACCCGATGAAGGTACTCAGCTCTGCGGTGCGCGGGTGCATCATCGCGCCCGAGGGCCGCAAGCTGTGCATAAGCGATCTTGCAAACATCGAAGGCCGTGACCAAGCTTGGCTTGCCGGTGAGACGTGGAAGCTTCAGGCGTTCCGTGACTTCGATGCGGGGGTGGGCCCAGACCTTTACAAGCTGGCCTACGCAAAGTCATTCCGTGTTTTGGTTGAGGAAGTAACCAAAGCCCAACGCCAGATTGGTAAGGTTATGGAACTCGCTCTGGGCTACGAGGGTGGGGTGGGTGCATTCGTAACATTCGCGATGGTGTACAAGCTTGACCTCAATGATCTGGCCAACGCGGCGTATGACACAATCCCGGCCGCCGTGCTCAAAGAGGCTGAGAGTTTTTACGACTGGATGACGAAGCAAGGCAACAACACCTACGGCCTGCCACGCAGAACGTATGTCGTTTGTGACGCGCTTAAACGCTTGTGGCGCGCAGCGCACCCTGAAATTTCCTCGTACTGGAAACAGCTCGAAGGCGCTATCGTCCGTGCCATAAACAAACCCGGCGTCACGGTGCCTGCCAGAAGGCTCAAGGTGCGACGCGATGGGGCATGGCTACGCATCGGCCTTCCCTCTGGGCGATCTTTGTGCTACCCGAATCCACAGGTGGATGACAAGGGCAAAGTCAGCTACATGGGCCAGAACCAGTACACACGGCAATGGCAACGGCTGCGATCCTATGGCGGCAAGTTCTTCGAAAACGTTTGCCAAGCGGTAGCGCGCGACGCCATGGCCGCGAACATGCCGACCATCGACGCCCTCGGGTATGAGATTATCCTGACCGTGCACGATGAAATCATTGCCGAGACGCCAGACACCGCCGACTTTTCGCACGAAGGTCTGAGTAAACTGCTTGCAGCAAACCCTGTGTGGGCGCCAGACATGCCGCTTGCTGCTGCGGGTTTTGAAACTTATCGCTACCGCAAAGAATAATTGTTGACAGTGCTCGTTCGGCTAAGGTACGTTAGCCCTTCAACCACGAGGAAAGGCAGATGACACGCATACTAAAGCGCTTAGCGGATGGCAGAGTATTCACCACGAGTCTATCAAGCGACAAAAAGACGCTGGTGTTTGAAGAAAACTGTGACAACTATTTCCGCGAAGACCTCACGCAAAACGAAGTGCGCCTACTGGCTCACGAACTTCTCGGCATAGCCGACGGGATGGCACGACCATGAAAAAACGAATTGCACGAAGTATCGCCCGGCTCTCCAACAAGTGGAAACGCTCGTATGTGAACCGTGGGCTGGAACACCCCCGCACCCTTCATCTTGAACGTACCATCTTAAACTTGGCGACGATTTATGGCATACCACGAAAAGACTGAGCGCCGGGGGCGCGAAGACCAAAAACGTTTGGAACCTGAACGATTAAAAGAAATTGAACGGGTCCGAAAAATCAAAGAGCAAAGGAGAATCAAAGATGAGTCGCGCAAAAATTGACCCAGCAGATATTGTTGAACGTGCCGATCTGGACCACATCGAGCACAACCCAGACCCAGAAGCAGGTATCGACCCTGCATACAGTGACGCGGTGGAACCCTTCGAACCGCTGAACTTCGATGACGACGCTTTCGATGAAAACGACGGGCACGAGGACGATGTGGACGACTTCGACTTCGACACACTCAGCGTGGACGGCGACGACTAAATGCGCGAGCGCGACATTGAGCGGTATCTCTGCCGACGGGTAAAAGCCGCCGGTGGGGAGACGCGCAAGCTCAAGTGGATCGGCCGTGCCCACGCCCCAGACCGAGCGGTGTTGCTCTGGGGTATGCACCTCGTAGAGCTGAAGCGCCCGGGG
>VFKC01000035.1 GCA_009885745.1 Actinomycetota bacterium | reverse complement strand
GCGATCGGTTTTCGCTCGGTGACTCTGATTATCAGAGTATGTGGCCAACCTCGCTCGATTACCACACGCTTCACCGCGGGTAGCTCACCAATTCGAGCTTCCAATGCATTCGGATTAGCCGCCATCAAAGGTTGTCCAACACGAACTTGAGCTACCGTTAAAACTTTTTGAGTGCTAAGGCGTTTCAATCCAGTTACTTGAACTTGTTCAATGAGAAACCAACGAGATTGAAATAGAACGTACCAAGTTACGAGCGCCAAGATGAAAACGAGCCAAATAACCCAGGGCAATTTTGAATGCTTAGTTTGCTTTGGCACACCTTGGCGAATTGTTTGCGTCATTAAATTTCCTCACGTTGGGAAAGTAATTCTAAAATTTGAGGACACATCATGCCAATATCGCCAGCACCTAGAGTCATGATGATGTCGCCAGAATATGCCGCTTGCACAAGATGTCCTGGCACATTTGACCAAGACGGCTCGAATACAACACAATCTTTGGCCAACGGAACATTCCCCGCCATCGTGCTGCCTGTTGCCCCTGGGATTGGTTGCTCTCCTGGTGCAAAAACTTCTAGGACGACAACAAAATCCGCAAGCCCTAGGGCTTGACCGAATTCCTTTGAAAATAATGCAGTCCGGTAGTAATGATGCGCTTGGAATGCCACGATGACCTTGCCGCTACCCGCAACATTGCGCGCGGCTTTTAAAACTGCCTCAATTTCAGTTGGATGATGTGCATAGTCATCAAAAATTCGGACCCCATCGGCTTGTCCGCGCGCTTCGAATCTACGACGAGTTCCGCTGAATTTGGCTAAGCCAGTCATAGCCTTTTCTGGTGTCACGCCTATTTGCAATAGCGCTAAGAATGCAGCCGATGCATTCAGTGCATTATGCGCACCTGGTACCCGCAACTGAATTGGCCCATGCACCTGGCCAGCAATCGTGACAGAAAAGCATTGGCCGAGTGCTTCACTTGGGATTAGTCGCACAACAGCATCATTAGAATCTTGTTCGCCATAGGTAGTAACTTGTGCTCCACGTTCGCGCGCTAATTGAGTAACTTTGGCTGCGCCAATATCATCGCCACACACGACTGCAGATCCGCTTCTTGTGTTTGTGTTGACAATGAAATCAACAAATGCTGCTTCGATCGCTTCAAAGTGGCCCCAATGATCGAGGTGATCAGCCTCAACATTTGTGACTATGGCAATGTTGGTTGGCAGAACTAGAAAAGTTCCATCACTTTCATCGGCTTCGGCGACGAACCACTCGCCGTTTCCCAGATGTGCGTTGCTACCTGATTCGTTTAGCTCTGAACCAATTGCAAAGGATGGATCCAAGCCGCTTTGTTGCAGCGCAACAGTGACCATAGATGTTGTCGTAGTTTTGCCATGAGTTCCAGCCACTGAAACAGTTTTATGGCTAGACATGAGTTCACTCAGGGCGTCGGCGCGACTCACAACCGGGATGCCCAACTCAATAGCCTTGACAACTTCTGGATTATTCGAATCAATGGCTGTTGAAACTACAACCACACTTGCCGGGACATTATTAATAACTAGATTCTTGGCATCATGACCAACAATTACTGTTGCGCCTAATGGGGCCAGTGCCTGTAAACGCCGTGACTCTTTTGCGTCGCTTCCCGAAACATCGATACCGCTAGCGAGCAAAATTCTGGCGATACCACTCATACCTGCGCCACCAATGCCAATGATGTGCACTCTACTTTTCAAAATAGTCACTTGGCGTTCCTCGCTAAAACATCCTCAACTAAATCGGCTAAGCGTTGTGCAGCATCCAAATGTCCAACTGATTTTGAGTTAAGCGCCATATCTTCTAGCGCTTTTGGATTATGAATAATTGGCAAGATTTTTTCAACGATGAAAGCAACATCGAAGTTCTCATCCTTGACTACCAGGGCTCCTCCAGCGGCAACGACAGGTTCAGCATTAAGCGCCTGCTCTCCATTGCCAATAGGAAAAGGCACGAAGCAAGCAGGCAAACCAACCGCACTGATTTCAGCCACTGTCATCGCACCCGAGCGACAAATCACAAAGTCAGCTGCTGCATAGGCAAGGTCCATACGATCAATGTATGAATAAGGGCGATAAGTCTCAGATGGTGGAGCTGGAAATTCATTTTTTGCCCCGAGGGCATGAATCACGACCACATCATTGAATCGCGCAACGTTTAACCATTCAGCAATTGCGTTATTGATTCTTTGTGCACCTTGGGATCCGCCAAAAACTAAAAGTACTTTCGCCTCATTCGAGATACCAAAAAATTCACGAGCCTTTGATCGCAATTCCTGGCGGTTGAGGTTTTGAATTGAAGCGCGCAATGGCAAACCTGTTAATACCGCACCAGGCAAAGTTCCCTTCACAGTTTCGGCGACGGCGTCGGCGAACTTGGCACCAACTCGATTTGCCAGACCCGGTCGGGCATTTGCTTCGTGAACAATGAATGGCACTCGACCACGCGCTGCCAGATATGCCGGGATGGACACATATCCGCCGAAACCAATCACGACATCTGCTTTGCTCGCTTCTAATGCTCTGCGCACATCTTTAACGGCTTGACCAAATCGTAAAGGCAAAGTGAATAGGTCAAAATTAATTTTTCTAGGTAGAGGGACTGCTGGAATTAGAACTAGGTCGTAGCCTCTGGCTGGAACTAGCGACACTTCAAGGCCTCTTGCAGTGCCTAAAGCGACAATCTTGGATTCGGGATTGCGGCGCTTTAATTCATCAGCGAGATTTAATGCTGGCTCGATGTGCCCTGCTGTTCCCCCGCCTGCAAGAACTATATTCATTTCAACTTCTCTTGCTCTAGCAGTCCTTGTTGGCGCGCAAATGACAACAAAACTCCGATTGCGACAAGAGTTGGGATGAGCGAGGAACCACCATAGCTAACAAACGGTAATGGGACTCCAGTGATTGGCAAAGTCCCTAAAACTGCCCCAAGATTTACTAGCATCTGGGTGGTAATCCAAGTTGTGGCCCCAGCTGCAGCAAGTTGAACGAATGGATCTGTTGCTTGCTGGGCAATGCGAAAGCCAAGTATGCCAACAATTAAGAACAAGACAATTACCGAGAGTGTTCCAAAAATTCCAAGTTCTTCACCAATGACGGCGAAGATAAAATCTGTGTGCGCTTCAGGCAAAGTGCCCCATTTTTCTCGTGAGCCACCAAGTCCCAGACCAAACCAGCCACCAGAACCTAACGCTTGCTGTCCATGAAGTACTTGGAAGCCGGTTCCTCTTGGATCTGCACTCGGGTCTAACCACGATTTAAATCGCTCAAGTCGATAGGGCTGAGCAAAACTTAAAAATGTAATTCCAAGAACTGCGATAACACCGAGGTAAGCAAACCAAATGCGAGGTGCTCCGACAAAGAAAAGCATGGATGCCATCATGGGCATCATGACCATTGCTGTTCCTAGATCTCCTTCTAACATGACTAAAGCCAGAATCAAACCACACACTGGAACTACTGGCATAACTAAATGTTTCCGATAATTTAGGTACTCGTATTTTCTTGCTAGTTGATCCGCACACCAAATTACGAGTGCTAGTTTGGCAAATTCCGAAGGTTGCACTCGAATTAGGGGACCAAATTCAATCCAGTTTTTCTGACCGTTTACTGACGTACCGATGACTAGAACTAAAACGAGAGCGCCTATTGAGCCCAACATCAATATGTGAGAAAACTTGCGGATAGTTGAGACTTTAAATTTGGAGACTGCGGTCATTAGACCCCAGCCGACTAGGGCAAAAAATATTTGACGGACCGCAAGTGACCAAGTATTTCCATTTCGCTCATAAGAAAACATGCTAGATGCCGAATAAACCATCACCAAGCCAAGTGCAAGCAACAATCCAACGGCGCTGCGCATAAAAATAAAATTGGCCATCGGATGATTTAGCCGTTCATGAAGGCTCATAGATTCCTTCGCTTGCGAACCATCAATCTGGGTCATTACGCCTCCAACTTTTCTACTGCAGAAACAAAAGCATCCCCACGTTGGGAGTAATCGCGGAACATGTCCCACGATGCACAACCTGGTGCTAAAAGAACAGTGTCGCCGATCTGGGCTAATTCTTGAGCCCTAATCACAACTGATTGCATAACATCAATTTGTGCACTTTCGAATCTGTGCACTGGAACATTCGGCGCAAATTTCGCCAATGCTTGAGCAATCACTTCTTGATCTGCGCCGAGCAACACAACAGCACGCAATCTATGCGCTGTGTCTTGCACTAGTTCATCGAAATCTTGACCTTTGGCCAAGCCACCTGCAATCCAGACAACTGAGCTATAGGAATTAAGTGAAGTCTGGGCAGCGTGCGTATTTGTTGCCTTGGAATCATCGATGTAATCAACTCCATTGATGAAGGCAACGTGTGCGATGCGATGCGGGGCTGGCTGCCAAGCCCGCAAACCATCCCTGATGTGACGAGGCTCGACTCCCATGGCTCTCGCAAGTGCGCTGGCTGCCAATGCATTTGAAATGTTGTGTTGAGCAGGAATTTTTAGATCGTCAATCGAGGCTAGTTCCAGCGCGGAATCTTTACGAGAATCCAAAAATGCGCGGTCAACTAGGAATTCATCGACTACACCAACCATGGACACGTCAGGAATTCCCAGGCTAAAACCAACAGCTCGGCATCCTTCAACTACCTGCGCATCTTCAACCATCTCGATAGTGGCTGAATCTGCAACATTAAAGATGGCTGCCACTTGGGTGTTCCGATAGATTCTGGCTTTCGCGGCACGATAAGACTCAAATGAGCCAAAAAGGTCGATGTGATCTGGGGCCAGATTCAAACATACAGATGCCAACGGTGACATTGAATATACAAATGGAAGTTGAGGTGCCCCGACTTCTACCGCAATTGCATCCCAAGGGCGAGGATCCATCACGACTTCAACAAGTGACCGTCCGATATTTCCTGCGGCAACAGCCCGCAGACCAGCGGCTTGCAAAATTGATTCAAGCATTAAAGTCGCAGTGGTCTTACCGTTGGTTCCGGTTATAACTAACCAAGGGGCTAGGTGTTCTGGATCGCGTAAGCGCCAGGCTAACTCCAACTCACCCCAGACTGGGATGCCTGCATCTTGGGCAGCCAAAATAATCGGCGAAAGTGGTGAAACACCTGGAGAGACAATGAGAACATCAATGCCGTCCGGCAAAGTTGTGTCATCTCCAAAAGCCACATCAGCGCCGAGTATTTCTAGAATTGTTGCTCGTTCTTTTTGCTTTTGGCCTTCATCGGCATCGCGCACCATCACTTTGGCATCGAGATGCAGTAGGGCATCTGCCGCAGCGAAACCCGCGACACCAAGTCCAACGATGCATGCACGAACTTGACTCCAGTTTGAGTCTCTTTTGAAATCAGCTAGGTCAATTAATGTCATTGCATTTCACGCCTACTGGCGGACCCACTCGGCGTAGAACAGTGCCATGCCAAGGCCAACAAACATGCCCTGAAGAATCCAAAAACGCACCACAATTAAAATCTCTGGCCAACCAACCATTTCAAAATGATGATGTAGCGGAGCCATCCGCAATACTCTTCGCCCGGTTAATTTAAAAGATCCAACTTGAGCGATAACTGAGAGGGTTACCAGCAGGAAAAGCCCGCCCAGAATTCCAAACAGCAACTCGGTGCGAGTCATAATTGCCAAAGCCGCTAGCGCGCCACCCAAACCTAGTGATCCGGTGTCGCCCATGAAAATTCGAGCCGGGCTGGCATTCCACCAGAGGAAACCAAAACAAGCACCAGCGCAAGCTGCGGCAAATACGGCCAAATCAAGTGGGTCACGAACTGTGTAACACCGCGGGACAACAGCAAAGGCACAGTTCTGGCCATACTGCCAAACAGAAATTACGGTGTATGCAGCAAAAGTCATCACTGCGGCGCCCGTGGCCAAGCCATCTAGTCCATCCGTGAGATTTACCCCGTTTGTGATTCCTGTTACTAAAAACCAAACCCAAAGCATCAGCAGTGCCGTAGGAACAACCCAAGGTAAATCACGCACATATGAGATAGCAGTGGACATCGGCAGGCGCCCACCTTCATCAGGAAATTGCAAGGCAAGGTAACCAAAACTCAATGCGGCAGTTGCTTGACCAAGGAGCTTGGTTCGAGCTCTAATTCCGGTGCTGCGCTGTTTAAAGATTTTTAGATAATCATCAGCAACGCCTACAAGACCTAAGGCAACCATCAAGTAAATGGCAAGTAAGCCTGAAGCCGTTGGTGCCTGCCACATGATGAGGTGCGTCAACAGGTATCCACCTGTAACTGAACCGATGATTGCCAACCCACCCATTGAAGGAGTGCCACGCTTTGCATCATGTTCTGGATAAAAAAGACCTTCGGTTGACTCACGAATTGCTTGGGAATAACCTCTGCGACTCAATATGCGAATCAGAAGCGGGGTGAGCGAAAGTGAAAGTAGTGCTGCAATCACAGCGGCAAGCACAACTAGCTTCATTTGTGGTTCCCCTTCTCGGCCCAATTAGCAATTAGTCGCTCTTGGACCGCCTGCGCTAGCAATTCGAAACCCGCAGAGCGCGAAGCTTTGAAAAGGACCGTGTCACCAATTTCAACCCTTTCAATAATGTAGTCGCAGGCTTGGGAAAAATCGGGAAACCACACCGATTCACCATCCCAAGAACCTTCTTGATTCGCTGCCAAGAACATTGTTCTAGCCCCTTGACCAACAGTCACAAGCTGAGAAATATTTAGCCGAACAATAAGGCGGCCCACTCGGTCGTGCTCCTCTAAGGCATCTGGACCAAGTTCTGCCATTTCACCAAGGACCGCCCAGGTACGGCCATTTGGCGACAAACTCGCCAATGTTTTAAGCGCGGCTGCCATTGATTCTGGATTCGCGTTGTAAGTGTCGTTGATGAGAGTTACACCTAAATCAAGTCGTTCAACTTGCATCCGCCACTTACTCTTTTGAGTGAGATTCTTTAACGCCTCGGCAATTTGGCGAAGTGACAAACCAGCGTCAATTGCCACAGCGGATGCAGCAAGGGCGTTACTGACATTGTGTTCGCCCAACAGAGGTAATTGCACTGCAATGTTCTCACCTTGGTAACACAAGGTGAATGAAATTTCGCCTAGTTCATTCGTCGAAATATTTTGTGCCTGAACGTCACTATTAGCGCTTAATCCATAAGTCAAAACACGTGATGTGACATGTGCTGCCATTACCAGCACATTTGGATCATCAGCGTTGAGGACGGCTAAACCCTCTTTTGGTAACGACCGCGGCAATTCAGATTTGGCTTGCGCGATGTCTTGCACCGAACCAACTTCACCCACATGGGCATGGCCCACATTAGTTACAACACCAATTGATGGCTTAGCAATGTCACACAGATACTGAATATGTCCGATGCCACGCATTCCCATTTCAGCGACAATGAAGTCACTATCGTTTGGGGCAGCCAAGATTGTTAAAGGCAGACCCAACTCGTTATTGGGTGAGCCCGCAGGCGCGTGAACCTTGCCTGCAGAACTAAGGACCTGCCCGATCATGTCTTTCGTAGTTGTCTTACCCGATGATCCAGTTACCCCAATTACTTTTGCACTTATAAGTTTCCTTTCAAAAGCCGCTAAACGCCCCAGCGCGATAATGACTCCATCAAGTTCTTCAGTACCCATCGGCACAACTACACAAGGCTCTTGACTTGGTTTTGTGACAAGGCTTGCTGTCGCGCCAGTGGCTATTGCTTGAGAGATGTGTTCATGCCCATCAGTTTTTTCGCCCACAATTGCGCAAAAAAGAGCATTTTGAATCACTTGTCTTGAGTCAGTGGCAACGCTAGTGACCCTGGTACCGGGGTCTCCATAAACGGTGCCACCAACAGCTTGGGCGACTTGCTCGAGTGTCATCTCATGCATTTTTTGACTCCTGCAGGATTACATCACGATCATCAAATGGGTAAACAATTCCTGAAATTTCTTGACCTTGTTCATGGCCCTTACCCAGAACAATTACAAAATCATCCTTTGTCGACATAGCCAGAGCGCTTCTTATTGCCAAACGTCGATCTGCAATTTCTTCGGTGTTATTTGAATTTGTCTCGGACAAAACCTGTTTGCGAATTTCATCGGCAGATTCAGATCGAGGATTGTCATCAGTCACTATCAAAAAATCGCTTAAGTCTGAACCAATCTTGCCCATCTGTGGACGTTTTGATTTATCTCTATCACCACCGCAGCCTAGGACGGAAATAATTCTCCCCTGACAACTTTGACGCAACTCGGTAAGCACCTTGTCTACCGCGTCAGGGGTATGAGCGTAATCCACAATCCCAACAGCGCCGTTGGTCAAGTTGAGCATCTCGAGGCGACCAGGTACTTGGGCCAAAGTCGACAACTGTGACAAGGCCGATTCGAGGGTAACTCCCAGTCTTGTTGCCACAGCTAGTGCCTGAACTGCATTAACCACATTGAATTTGCCAAGGCGATTTAAAGCGACAGTGAATTCTTGTTGATTAATCTGCAACTGGAAATCACTGTGCGTAGCTTTTTGTTCAATTTGAGAAATCAAAATGTCGGGTGACCCATTTTGGCCAACTGTTTGCTTAGCAATCTGCAAACTATCCGCTAATCTTTGTCCCCATTCATCATCTGTGCAGATGATTGCAAATTTACTTTTTTCTTTGGAGAATAACTTTGTTTTAGCAGCAAAATAAGAGTTCATGTCTTGGTGAAAGTCCAGATGGTCTTGTGACAAATTTGTGAAAACCGCCACATCGAAAATCAGTCCTTCAACACGCATTAATTCCAGCGCATGACTCGAAACCTCCATGACAACTATTTCAATGTCACGATCGACCATATTTGCCAACAGCGCATAAAGGTCAGTTGATTCTGGAGTAGTTCGCACACTGTGAATCAATTCATCAGTTACGAAAGTGCCCAACGTGCCGATCAATCCCACACGGTGTCCAGCACTCGAGAGAAGATCTTTAATCATGTGCGTAACTGTGGTCTTACCGTTGGTACCTGTTACTCCAACAATCTTTAATTTTGCTTCAGGATGACCAAAGACAACGGAAGATGCTAAAGCCATCTGACGCCGTGGGTCAGTTAGTTTCAGCCAAGGAATATCTTTACCGCTAACCGAATCGATGCCAATTTGATCACTAGCGACAGCAACAGCACCACGCTTTATCGCTTGGTCTAGAAATTCAATGCCATGTTTGGCAAGTCCAGGAATAGCCACAAATAGATCTCCGGGCTGGACCTGTGCTGAATCGTGAGTGATTCCGGTAATCTCAACGTCGCCAAATGTCTTGCAACCAATTTCGCGACCGAGTGCACTGAGCATAATTGCATGTGCGGGTAGCGGTTTATCCATCTCGGTTACCACGTTATAGGCAACTTTGGGCGCTTTGAAGCTGATGGTGGAATTTTAAAGTGCGCCAAAGCATATTGGGTAACTTGCTTGAATACAGGAGCTGACACAATCGAACCGTAGTGACCATTGACAGGGTTTTGCATGACGACCGAGACGACCAACTCAGGTTTATCGGCTGGAGCGATACCAACAAACGATGCCGTGTATCCGCTGTAACCACCGGATGAACTGTACTTATTTGCAGTACCTGTTTTACCAGCAATGCGATAACCCGGGATTTGTGCATCAGGTGCGGTGCCATTAACGGAGACGACACCTTCCAACATTGTGCGTACAGTTTTCGCTGTTTTAGTACTCACCACGCGAACTCCTGGCACGCGTTCATTTTCGATGAAGTTTCCTTGCTCATCGGTATACCCAGCAACTAAACGAGGCTCGAGCCGAACTCCATTATTGGCGATAGTGGCATAAACAGAAGCCACCTGCAATGCGGTGACACTGAAACCTTGACCAAATGCCAAAGTAGGAAAAGTTGTTCCAGACCAAGTGCCATCACCGGGACTCGGCAAACTTCCAGAGGATTCACCAGGGAAATTTAGACCTGTTGGCTCACCTATTCCGAATTTTCGCAAATAGTCTAAAAACTTATCTTGACCGATTTTTTCTGAGGCCATGATTGAACCGATATTGCTTGATTTTGCTAATACTCCATTTAGCGTAAGTCGAAGTGTGCCATGAGGTTCTGAATCGCGAAAAGTTGTTCCCCCGCGAGGAATTCCCGACCTGATGATCATCTTGCTCTTTGGATTTAGTGCACCCTCTTCAATAACTGCTGCCATGGTCATAATCTTGCTGGTTGAACCAGGTTCAAAAGTCTCGGTTACTGCACGATTTTGTTTTGCTAAATCATCGAATTTGAATGGCTTATTCGGGTTAAATGTTGGGTAAGTTGCCATTGCCAAAATATTCCCAGTTGCTGGATCCATAACTACAACATTTCCCGATTTAGCACCAGCTTTTTTTGCCTCACGCGCCAACGCACGCTCTGCCATACCCTGTAAATCAGCATCAATAGTTAGTCGTACCGAAAGTCCATCTCTTGAGGCAACTGTTTGCTTTTCGCTCGTTGGAATCTCACGGCCTTTGACCTGCTCTACTGTAAATTTTCCATCTATTCCGGTGAGGCGTTTGTCCAAATATTCTTCCAGGCCACCGAGTCCGCGCCCTTCATCTCCAACATAACCAAGAATGCTAGCGGCCAGAGAACCCGAAGGATAAATGCGAGTAGTAGCTGGATCACTGAAAATTCCAGCGATACCCAAATCAGAAATTTTTCTCCAAGTGGCCATTGGCACGCGTTTAGCTACATACGCATACTGTCGGTCACCCGTAAGGCTCGCTATTAATTGCTTCTTGGGAATCTTTAAATACCTCAGCAATAGATTAGCTGTGACTTCTGGTCGCTTGATTTTTGTTTGATCGGCCGTAATGTGTCTAGATTTCATCGAAGAAGCTAAGACAACGCCATTCATGTCGGTAAATGAGCCTCTTATCGCTGGCACATTGCGGGTCTCAATTCTCGAATTTTGTGCGGTACGGGCATTGGCTGGACCTTTAATTAATTGCAAATCAATTAGTCGCGCTGAGTAGAACGTCATAATCGCTAGGAATGCCAAACTCACACAACCAAGTCTTTTTTTAGGATTAGCCAGCTTTACCGTCTTAGGTAGCCCGGGTGCATAATTTGCTGAATTAGTTGAGTTTTGGTTTGGGTGCGACTGACCCCCGCCTGGTGTCGCTTGATTCATCAGTTTCCTTGAGTGGCTGCAGCGACTGGGGTTCCTAAGATCTTACGATCGGACAGGCGCAAGAACGCTGGCGAACCAGCGGGAACCATGCCCATGCGATACGCCGCTTTAACAAGATTTTCAGTCGACTCCCCCGTACTCACTGCGCGTTCAAGGCTTTGTTGTTGAGAATTGAGTTGGGATAGTTCTTGCTGAAGAGCATATTTTTGAAATGACGCTTGTGCCGCTGCAGTGTGGACGGCAAGTAAAATCAGCATGCCCACAATGACAAAACCAAGCACGATAAATGTGAAGATTTTTTTACTAGCTCTTCCTTGCGGAATTGAAATAGGAATTGCTTGCGCTATGGGGGCCACAATTGGCGAGGCTAGGCTTTTCGCGCGCTTGATGTTTTTCTTGGTGCTGGCAATCCGTGTGGCCCGTGGAGCTCTGACTAACATCGCACTCATGCTGCGGCCCTCTGTCCTGCACGCAATCGAACTGATGCAGCTCGAGAGTTTTCGGCTATCTCTTCTTCACTGGCAGATTCTGAACCGCGCACTAGTAACTGCAACATTGGTCGATCTGTTTCAGGAACAAACGGCATGTCCACCGGGGTCTTTGATGCTGATGCCTCACGGAAAACAGATTTAACAATTTTGTCTTCAAGCGATTGATAGGAAAGGACGACAATTCGACCACCAATTGCCAAGTGGTCTAAAGCCATTGGGATTGCCCGCTCTAACACTGCTAACTCATCATTAACTTCAATGCGCAGGGCTTGGAATGTTCTCTTTGCTGGATTACCACCGGTACGGCGAGTAGCGGCCGGAATTGCATCTCGGACCACATCAACTAGTCGCTCGCTTGTCGTGAAGGGAGTAACTTCACGTTCGCGCACAATTGCTTTAGCAACTCTTCCAGCGAAACGTTCTTCGCCATAAACACGTAACACTCGGGCAAGCTCTGCAACTGAATAATTGTTAACAACATCAGCGGCACTTTTGCCGACTTCATTGTTCATGCGCATGTCTAGCGGTGCTGATTGCGAATACGAGAAGCCTCGCTCAATTTTATCTAATTGCATTGAAGAAACCCCAAGGTCAAAGAGAATTCCTTGCACGCTCTCAAGGCCGCGTTGGGCCAAAACCTCATCAATTTGGTCATAAACGGCCAGCACAAAATCCACTCTTGGGGCAAAACGCGTTAAACGCTTGCGAGCCATTTCCAGTGCCTCTGGATCACGATCGAAACCGAGAACCCGAATATTTGGAAATTCCTCAAGTGCCGCCTCAGTGTGTCCACCCATACCCAAAGTCGCATCAATCAAGATTGCGCCTTCTGCTTGTAGGGCCGGAGCCAAGATATCTAAGCAACGGCGACGCAAGACGGGGATGTGTGAATATTCGGTCATCACAGCCCCAAACTGGCAATGACAGCCTCAAGTCCTCGGCCGTTGGCGAGCCTGGCACCGGGGAAGGTGTGACAGGTCCAACGCAACGGCCGAAGGCCAAAGGTGTCATTACTTGGTGTTAACTCGAAACTTGAGGATAAAGAAACAATTGCTTTATTTAGGTGATTCATCAGGGCATCACGACATCTTCGTCAAGAGTGGCAAAGCCAGGTTCTTGAACACTTAGATACTGAGTCCAAGCCAGTTGATCCCAGATCTCGATTCGAGTGTCTGCACCAACAACAACGAGCTCTCGATCAAGCCCAGCCCATTGGCGAAGTGGCACTGGGATCGTTACGCGCCCCTGCTTATCGGCAGTGTCATCAAAGGCAGAAGAGAAAAATACTCGAGTATAGGCGCGTACTTTCTCATTGTTTTGTGAACGCTGACGCAAAGACTCGGCATGAACTGCAAATTGATCATGCGGCCAAATAATGATGCAACGCTCTTGACCCTTGGTCATAACTAGGCCAGTAGTAAGTAATTCACGGAATTTGGCGGGCAAAATAAGCCGACCTTTTTCATCCAATTTGGGATTATGTGTACCTAAAAACATGGTTCACACCCCTGAATAAATTAGCGGTGACCCTTCCCCAGGCCACCTCGTAGTACCAACTTACTCCATTTCACTCCACTGTCAAGCATTATTACCCAAATATTTCCCCGTGTGTCACATAAATTTATCAAAAAGTCATCAAAACCTGAGAATACGCAGGTGGTTGAAAATGGAGGGATTTTTGAGATTTTTGTGCTGAATAGCTTGAATCAATCGACCTTGTTAAAGAATCACCCTAATCTAGGTGCAATTAATGCTTGATTACCAAACCGGTCGGTTGCGTGCACATTATGTTGCGATCTCTTTTGATGCCATCTGGACTTGAGACAAATTGCACAATTGCTGGGACGCGGTTTCCAAAGGAAATTTCCTGACAAGCTGCTTTTGCTGCCTTTACCCCTGCTTCAGTTGAGGAGTATGGTCCCAAAGCCAGCCAAGTCGGGAAATTTACCTGAGCATCAAAGGTAATGCGAAACCAATGAACTGGTGGGGCGTAAACACCGATTGGATATCCGGCTTTAGTCAAGACATTTATCGCTGCTTGCAAGACCCCGACCGCACGCTCATTACTTCCCCAGGTGTTTCCAGATTCGACATCAAGCCAAACTGGTGTGCCATCAGGGACATTATGGAATTCAAGACGCTTTACTGTATCCAGGGCGATTCTTACCCCCTGCTGTGTTGGCGTATTTCGACCTGGGTCTGAAGTGTTTATGTACACGGCGACTCCAGGATAAGACTTAGCCCAATCCCATTGTGATTTAAAGCAAGGATTTTCGGTGAATGGTCGACCGTAGTTAAGCCCAACGATGACAAAACCGACTTTGCCAGTTGGCAGACTATTACCGCACTGTGGAAAGGAAACGTCGTAACCACTGTTATTTAGAGGGCCTTGCCATTTAGGAATCTTTGGTTGCGTGGCAGTTAACTTTGGGCCAAAAGTAAATCCTGAATTGTCTTCAACAGTTTTTGGTTCCGATGATTTCACCATAGCGAAGACAGCAATTGTCACGATGCTTACTGTGGCGAGCGAAAATAGTGCGCTGAATAATTTTTTCACTGGTACCTAGACTCGTTTGAAAACAAGAAAATTATTACTGATTTTCTTGACGCCTATCCCAGCGCTGTTCAAATCCTTGAATAAACCCTTTGGGGCTTTTTGGCTCGGTAGGTCCCGGGCTTTGAATATTCTTTAATCCAGTAACGCCGGCAGAAAATCCTAGGTAAAGCGCGATAACTATTGCGGCAAAACCCAAGATGCCTAAAAGCGGTACATTCATAACGACTGATGCGATTAAGGCAGCTATACCGGCGACAGCGACCAATACTGAAGAGCCAAGATTTGCTGAGGCTTTGGGCATGCGCACCGAACCTCGCAAAGCGGAGGCGAACTTTGGGTCTTCTGAGGCAAGCGCTTGCTCCATTTGATCTAGCAATTTTTGCTCACGATCTGATAGTGACATCTTGTGCGCCCTTCCTCTAAACCTCATAGACAAATCTTAAAAATCCACCTCGTTGGCTCAATTCTTGCACTTGTGCCGACTTTGTTCTACTTCAACCTTACGACGAGGAAATCTGATTTGGGTAGGAACTCAGTATTCCCTTTCAGGACGGATAAGTCGAGCAGGCCCGACCTTGAAATCCCCAAATTTTTCAGCCACTTTGTCCATTACCTGCTCAGCCTCACGCCAGCCTGAAATCCTTTCAGAAAAGGACATTTGGTAGGCACCATCTTGGCTTGAAACCAATCCGGTAGCCCGAACTCCAACTAAACGAACCCGAGCCCTGGCTAAATGTAGGCCCTCAAATAGTTGTTTAGTCACAGCATATATTTCGTTTCCGACATCTGTTGATGAACTCAAGGATTTACTGCGAGTTATTGTTGTGAAGTCGGCAAATCGTACTTTGAGTGTGATTGTTTTGGCCAAAAAGTCACCCGCTCGCAGCCGTCTAGCCACTTTGTCGCTTAGTTCATGTATCTGGGCAAGAATTATTTGTGCGTCATCAATATCGCTATCAAAAGTTCGCTCAGCGCCGATTGATTTTTCTGCTTGATTTGGGGTCACTCGCCGCAAGTCATGACCATTGGCCAAATTCCTTAAATGTTCGCCAGCGGCTTGACCCACGACTCTTTGAAGAGTTTTTAATGGTGTGTTCGCAATGTCCCCTACGGTCTTTAAACCCAGTCGAGAAAGTTGTTCAGCGCTTTTTTGGCCAACTCCCCAAAGCGAACTCAAAGGCAAAGGATGTAAGAATTCAATAACTTGATCATGAGGAACAACATGTAGGCCATCTGGTTTGGCATAGTTGGTGGCAAGTTTGGCGACAAACATTGTTGATGCCACCCCAACCGAACAGGTTATCCCCTGCTGCGCCAAAACACGTTCGCGGATTAGCTCACCTACTTGGGTAGGACTGCCAATTAATTTGCGTGCACCTGCAACATCGAGGAAGGCCTCATCCAAAGAAAGCGGTTGTACCAGCGGAGTAAATGATTCAAATATTGTCATCACCTGCTCTGATGTTTGAGCGTACAAGTGCATATGTGGTTCGACCACAATGGCATTAGGAGCAAGTCTCATCGCCTGTGACATCGGCATTGCGGCGTGTACGCCTAACGCGCGAGCAGGATAGGTCGCTGACAGCACAACACTGCGACTTCCAGGGAAACCGACGATAACTTGTTGGCCGCGTAACTTTGGATTCTCACGCACTTCTACAGATGCATAGAAGGCATCCATATCAACATGCAATATGTTGCAACCATCGTCATTACCTCGACCTGGATTTTTAATCGCATCTGGATTAAACGGGGTCCGGCTCATGGTTTTACCCTGGTGCTGGAATTAGCAGTCATGTTCATCGAAGCTGGCTTAACATCTGCATAGGGCGATTGCCGGAATCCACTAGCATGCTCCCAAATTTGTGTTGCTGCGGGCGATTTAGAAACATCGTACGGCTCATTGGCCAACAAGTCTCTGACCGCAACAATCCCACCCGCACGCCAATGTTGATAGACAGTGGAAAGCTCCCAACAGCCATTGGCCACAATGGATATACCCTTGGGGCCAGTACGCCTGATCTGACCGCGCGCTAACAATAACCAAGAGCTAAAAAGTGTGGTGGCATAGGAATCTTGCGCCGACTCAAAGAATGTGACGTCAACTGGGCCAGTTGAATCATCCAAAGTCACAAAAGCCACTCGCTTACCAGAACGGATTGGTGGCGTTTGAGTGGATACTTTCACTCCAGCAACCAGCACCTGAGATTGCGAACGAAGATTTAACAACTCTGTTGATTGGGTAACACCTAACTCACTGAGCATCGCGTGGTAGAAACTAACCACATGCGCGCTTACATCTATCCCTAAAATTTCAATTTCAGCCTTAACTAAATCCGCAAGAGTCATTGGCGGTAAACCAGTTTTATCTGGTTGCCAATCCACGTAGTCCAATCCCATAGAAATTTGATTTATGACTTTAGATCGGGACTTCAATCGGAAGTCTTCGGCCAATTGGGTTAAATGAAATAGTAGATCACGACGCGAAGCGACTTTTTCATGTAGCGAATCAAAGCCGCCAACTAGAACAATACTTTCTAATACTCCGCGCGAGACTCCTGCTCGCTGCACGAAGTCTGCCAATGAACGATATGGGCGATTATTTATGATCGAGTTAACTTCGCCTTCACAGATTCCCTTTACTTCTGAGAGCGCAATACGGATGCCGTAATTGACATTTGAATTATCTTTTAATGTCTCGACTTTGTAAGTTTTTTGAGAAAGGTTGACATCTAAACCTAGAATGCTGACCCCACAAGATCTAGCTTCATCAATTAACAAGCGCTTGGGATACATCCCGGGATCATGGGTAAGAACTCCCGCCAAAAAAGCTGCTGGATGATGCGCTTTAAACCAAGCCGACTGGTAGGTGGGTAATGCGAATGCCGCAGCATGGGCTTTACAAAATCCAAAAGAAGCAAATGCTCGCAAAACATCCCAGACCTCCTCGATTACCTTCAGCGTGTACTTACGTTTTTGTAGAGTTCGATAGAACCATTCGCGGATTGCATCTAAGTCAGCAGGGTTACCCATACGCCGGCGCACTAAATCTGAATATTCCAAACTGCACCCAGTTAGCGCCGAGATTATTCGCATAACCTGCTCGTGAAAGACGACTACCCCACAGGTTTCATAAAGTATTTCTTCAAGGTCGGGGTGAATTAAGTTGGCTGGGGCCCAACCCTGTCTGGCACGCAAAAAAGGAGTAATCATGTCGCTTTTTACTGGTCCTGGTCGAAATAATGAAATATCAGTTATCAAATCACCAAAGGTCTCTGGCGCAAATTTTCCGATTAGTTCGCGTTGGCCTGGTGATTCAATCTGAAAGCAGCCTAAGGTTTTTGTGCTTTGAATTAGGGCGAAAGTTTCTTTATCGTCTTGAGGCACACTCTCAAGATCTATATGCCCGTTTGGTCCAACCCCATACGCGGTTGCCCCATCAATGCGTTCAACTTCATTTACTGCATAGGCCAAGGCTGACTGCATTCTTACTCCCAATACATCAAGTTTTAGCAAGCCCATATTTTCAACATCGTGTTTATCAAATTGGCTCATGGAGTAGCCCTGTGCACTTGGTTGAACAGGTGTTCTGGCAAGCAGGGTCTTATCCGAGAGCACAATGCCACACGGGTGCATTGCGATGTGTCGAGGCAGCCCATCTAACCCCTCGACCAGATTCAAAAACTGATCTAAATCACCCCGAGCAGCAAGTACACCTAAACCACTACGACGCAACTCAGGCAATTCAGCTAATGCGCTACGAACATATTTGGCCCGAATGTGTGGGAATGACTTTGCGAAAATATCTATCTCCCCTGGCGGCATACTTAGGGCTGCACCAACATCTCTAATGGCATGGCGCACTCTGTATGTCTCGCGCATTGAAACACAAGTAGTTCTCTGCTTACCAAAACGAGCAAAGATTGCATCATAGATTTCAATTCGTCTGGCAGATTCAACATCAATATCGATGTCGGGTAAGCCTGGTCGCAAAGTAGAAATAAAACGTTCCATCAGTAAGTTGTGCCGGATTGGATCTACCCCAGAAATACCTAAGACATGATTTACAAAACTTCCCGCACCTGAACCACGGGCTGCGACTCTTATGCCCATTTTCTTAATCATGTCCACGACTTCGGCAACTGTTAAGACATAACCCGCGTAGCCCATGCGCTGAATAACATCCAATTCGCTATCTATCCGCTGTGAGATTTTGTCTGCATCTTGGGCACAATCATTGCTATCTAGGTATTTTAGAACTCCAAGTTGGCACCGCTCTCGCAAGATAAAGTCTGCGCTCTGGGTGGCATGCGGTAAAAGCATTTCTAACTCTGGAACATAAACCTCATTCATTCCCATATCGGTGTCAGGATCTATTACACAGCGCTCACCAAGTGCTTTGGTTTGATACAACAATCTTTTGGCGACATCTCTTGGGTCACCAACCAAACTTGCTATCCGATTTGCAGTGGCGACCATGTATTGAGTGTCTGCCAGAAAAGCTTGATTGTTATGGCTGCTACGCGAACTAATGGGCATCTGAATTCGCGCAGCATCTAGCACTTGCGCAATCTGGCTTTGCCGAGGAGCTAAGTACCTAACCATGTTGGTCAATACGGCTGATGTTTGATTTGAAATAGCCAAATTCAACATCCGAGCCGCTAAAGCATCTGAAAGTCCTTGACTATTTGGATTTTCTTGATGGGTAGCAATTTCAAGATGAACATCAACACCTTGGCATTTCCAATCCATGAAATCCTGCAATGCCTGTTCATCGCGCCTATTAAGGATGCTTTTACCCACAGCAGATTTAGGCCCAAGCAGAACCACTAACCCTGACTCTGCGGCTATGCGGATTAAAGAGTCTTGTGCAATTTGTGGATTGTGTCGAGATTCGTGCAGGTGCGCTAGCGAGATTGCCTGACAAAGGCCTGCCCAACTCTTCTTGTCGTGTGCTAGCAGAGTGACTCTGTTGTTTTGTGAATGTACAAACTTCCCGCCATGAGATGGGTTCATGTGTTTTACCTGCGCAGCACTCAGTGCCAAATCAACGCCAACAATTGGAGCGATACCTGTAGCTAGGCAGGCTTTTACAAAACTGACCGAGCCTGCAACTGTGTCTAGATCTGTTAAAGCCAACGACTGCTGACCCAGTTCAGCAGCTTTGGCTACTAAATCCGGTGGATCTGAAACCCCATATTGCAAAGACGAACTAGATGCCACATGCAAATGAGTGAAGGAGTTTATTGGGTAATTTTGCATTGTTATTTGGTGCGTTTCGAACTTTGAGGTTTCAGGGTAATCACATTGTTAGACAGCGATTTTGGTGTTACAACATCTTGCGAGAGTGTCAATTGCCTAGATAGGCCCAGGGCATCTGAAACCAAATCGATAAATTGATGCGCCTCACGCACCAAATCATCTGCTTCACGTGCTGTAACTGCCCCGGCTAAACCAGCCTCGGCAGCCACTCGCTTGCCAGCCCCGGCGGCAAAGAAATTAGCCCACTCAGCAAACTCTGGTGCCCGCTTTGCGAGGAGAACCCAGACGCTAGTAGGCCTGCGACTATTTGGTTGAGCATGTGTGGCAAGTAATGCTGCTGCGGCCCGCAGAGCGGCTAAATGAGCAGCAATGAATTTTTCATTTGTGCTAGTCGCGGTTATTGAAGCATCCAAACTCCTTAACGCGCGACTCAACAAATCTATGCTGGCTAAGTTTGCTGATACTTCTTGCTGTTGTTGAGTTGTCATTTGCGCCCCTTAATCTAAAACTCGACGAATAAACCAGCCTGATTGACTGGCGGCGAGATCATAGACTCCTAGATTTTTCGACAGGATTGGACCAGCCTCAACCCGCCAAATTTGACTGCCAACTTGTCCCAAGAGGTTGCTCGGTTCAAGCCAATTGAGTAGGACTTCAGTAACGCCATACCGACAATTACGCCAAGTAAACGACGCTGGCGCGTTATTCATTAGACGCACAGCACTTATCGAACCTTGCGCGGGAGTGTACTTGCGAGACATGATAAACCTTTCGAACATTTGTTCGATTAGCATACGCCCTGCCCCCGACATCACGTCAAGGCCTGTGGTGAAAAATGTGATGCTGTCCATGAATCAGCTATTAAATGGGCTTCTGCCTAGCTAATCCGGACAAAGATTAAGGGCGGTTACCCCAGATGGAGTAACCGCCCTTAACGGACAATCTGTTTGATGTTTGCCGCTATTTGGCAGAAACTTCTTCTTCCTCTTCATATTCTTCTTCTTCTTCGTAATCCTCGTAATACTCATAATCGAAAATATCTGAATTCTTAACTGCAAGATAAAGAACAAACAATAGAACTGGGATTAATACATCTGTGAGTAGGTAAAAAGGCTTATTGACTAGATAAGAAAGATACCAGTTGCCATCTTGGACCTTCGAGATGATTTTAATGATCAGAATACTTACTGGATGAAGTAGCGCAACAAGCGGCAGGAACCTGAAGAGCTTGCCCTCTGCTAGAAGTAAGTCAAGAGCTAAAAGTACTGGACCAATTGCAAGCAGAATCGATCCAACCGTATAAACGGAAATTTCGATTTGCCCCAAAAGGGTTGTGTACTTTGTTGGTGAAACAATAAACGAATCTAACTTGTAAGCAATCAATCCAGATGCTAACCATCCGAATGTAAATAGCCAGCCAATAACTTTCGTTATGTTTAAGCCTGCAAAGGTGAAGAAACTTGAAATACCAGAAAGTGGGTTATTAGACATGAGTAAAGACTATCGAAAAACATAACTATTTCAAGCAGGTCAGGCTGCAGATGCCCACCAATAAACAGCTACTAAGAAATAGCGATAGTTGACTAATTCTGGCATTCAGACTGAGGCTGGCTGGCCAAAAGTGCTGACCGAGCAAAGCTGCGAAGACTCGCTACCCACAATGATTGATACCCAGAATTTTTACCTGGTTAGCAAATACTCATCTGCTGATCCATGTTGATCTGTTGGTGCAAAGACAGAGACCCGGTACTCGCAGAATTCCTGCAAGTACCGGGTCTCGAATCTATCTTTTGCTAGCTGCGTTCCAACCTAGGGAAGAACACATGTAACTGTGTACACGCCACTACCAGTTGCTGTGAACGCAATTGTCCCAACTTCGGTGCCATCAGGCGAGCATGCAGCACCTGGAGTGATTGACGCCGGAGTACCAGTTGGACCAGTTGGACCAGCAGCGCCAGCAGCGCCGTCAGCACCAGCAGGACCAGTTGGACCAGTTGGACCAGCAGAGCCATCTTCACCGTCAGCACCAGTTGGACCAGTTGGACCGGCAGGACCAGTTGCCCCAGCAGCGCCATCTTCACCGTCAGCACCAGCAGGACCAGTTGCACCAGGAGCACCATCAGCACCGGCTACGCCAGCAGCGCCATCTTCACCGTTAACACCATTGGTGCCGTTAGTTCCATCAACACCGTTAGTTCCGGCTGCGCCATCTTCACCGTCAACACCATTGGTGCCGTTAGTTCCATCTTCACCGTTAAGACCGGAGAAGCCATCTTCACCGTCAACACCGTTGGTGCCGTTAGTTCCATCTTCACCGTTAAGACCAGCTGCGCCATCTTCACCGTCAACACCGTTAAGACCAGCTGCGCCATCTTCACCGTTAAGACCAGCTGCGCCATCTTCACCAGCTTCACCCTGGATCCCTTGCTCTCCAGCTTCGCCATCAGCACCGGCCGCACCGTCAAGTCCATCTGCACCGTCAAGTCCAGCTGCACCATCTTCACCATCAACACCGTTGGCACCATCATTACCATCTACGCCATCAAGGCCAGCGATACCATCTTCACCGTCAGCACCAGCTGCGCCATCTTCACCGTCAGCACCAGCTGCGCCATCTTCACCGTCAGCACCAGCTGCG
>VFKC01000104.1 GCA_009885745.1 Actinomycetota bacterium | reverse complement strand
GGGTGTCCAAGGCAGCGGCAATCAAATTTGAATCCATAGCACAACCCTACTTTGCAAAAGTATTCTTTGAGTCGGGCAAGATAGGGGGATGACAACCCAACTAAGCGCTCAACTACAATTTTCGGCCAAGCCAGAGGTTGTCTATGCAATGTTGCAAACACCTAGTTATCTAGAACTCAAAATTGCAGACATTTCTAATGCAACATTCAATGTGTCATCTGACACAGGGGTATCAACTGTCACCGTGACTCGTAATTGGGTTGGCGAATTACCAGCCATGGCAAGGAAGTTTCTTGGTGATGAAGTGATCATTATCGAGGAACAAGTTTGGCAACCTTTGCAACCCAATGGCACTGCCACAGCCACGCTTAATGTTTCAATCGATGGGGCACCAGTGCAAGTCTCAGCCACCATGGATTTACGAGGAACGGATTCTTTGACCACCATCACTATCGAAGGAAATGTCAAAGTCGCTATTCCTATTTTTGGCAGTAAGGCTGAAGAAATTATCGCAAATGAGTTGTCAAGCATCATGGCACAGGAGCAAAGTGCCGGCGATCTTTGGCTCGCATCAAACGCATGACACAAACTTGGCTTTCATCTGTCCTTGGGCAAGAAATTATTGAATTGGCTGGGACATTCCCTGATGCATTAACTGGTGTGACTAAGTTGCGGGCTAAATTCCCTGAAGTGTCACCAGAATTGATAACTGCGGCAATGACGCAAGCCCGATTAAGAGAAAAACTCTTTAATCGCTGGGCTATTGATGCGCAATCATTTTTGCTCACTCAAGAAGGCCTTGAACAAGCAAGTCGCCCACTGGTATCTAAATTTCGCTCTGAATGGGTGAGTGAAAAATTTGGGAAAGATCTTCACATACTGGATTTAACTTGTGGGTTGGGATTTGATGCCTTGGCATTTGCAAGGGCTGTCCACCAAGTTACCTGCTATGAAATTGATGATGAAATTGCAGAGATGGCTCGGCATAATTTGGCGGGATTACCTGTCACTGTGATTACCGCAGATGTGACAAAGGTTAAATTGCCCGCTGATTACGACTTGATCTTCATCGATCCTGCCCGTAGAGATCCACAAGCTGCTCGCAAATCAGACGGTAGTGCGATTCGGATTTTTGATCCTGCGCGCTGGTCTCCTTCTTGGGATTTTATTGCTAGCCTGACAAATCAAAAACCCGTTCTGGTCAAAGTCGCACCGGGAATTGATGATGAATCAATTAAGGATTGGGATGTGCAATGGATTAGCGCTGACGGAGACCTAGTTGAGGCCATGCTTTCATGGCCTGGCAGCGGTAAACGGCTTGCAACCATCTTGAATTCGCAGATGAGTACGCCAATTCAAGTTGAAGGTGGATCCAAAACATCTGCTCAGCAGTTAGGTAGATGGTTAGTTGTTCCAGATGCCGCTTTGATAAGGGCGGGTGCACTCACTCCAATTGCTCAGCGCATAAATGGTGGTTTAGTGAATGAACACATTGCTTGGCTAACAAGCGATGATGCCGAGGCAGTTGAATCTTTAGTGCGAGAGAACTTGGAACATTCCATGGTTTTTGAAATAGTGAAAATCACGACCTTGAATGAAAAGGTTTTGACTAAAGCGCTTGCTGAATTCCCAGCATCTGCCCTAACCATCATGACTCGCGGCGTGACAATCAATGTTGAGGCATTGAGGCGTAAAGTCTTTAAAAATAAAGAACGCACCAGCCCAGAGTTGATTCTTGCCGTATACCGCGAAGATTCAGGCCCAGTTGCACTCATCTGTCGAAGAATTGCTTAAGGCGAAACCACCGAGGTAACACTCATTGAAGAATCTGAACTAAATGAAAGCAAAGATGCATCACGGCCGCGCCGCATCAACTCGCTACCTAAAGCCGCAATCATTGCGCCATTGTCTGTACACAATCCTGGACGCGGGATGCGAAGCGAAATGCCATGTTCGGCACAACGCTCTCCAGCAACTTTACGCAAGCGACTATTCGCTGCCACCCCTCCGCCGATTACCAAAGTTGAAACATCATGAGTTAAACAGGCATCAATTGCTTTCCGCGTCAAGACATCTACAACTGCTTCTTGAAATGAGGCCGCTACATCATTGACCATTACTGTGTTGCCTTCACGTTGTTCTCGCTCAACCCACCTTGCAACGGCAGTCTTAAGTCCGGAAAAGGAAACATCAAATCGATGCTTAGCTAGATCTTTAGGGGTTGTTAACCCGCGAGGGAATGCGATCGCCTCGGGGTTGCCAGTAAGCGCTGCTTCATCGATGTAAGGCCCACCTGGAAATGGCAGGCCTAAGACTCGTGCCACCTTGTCAAAAGCTTCACCAGCAGCATCATCAATCGTCTGACCTAAAGCAACAATGTCTTGCGTTACATCAGGGACTAGGAGAAGCGAGGAATGACCACCAGAGACCAACATGGCGATACTTGGCTGATCTAAAAGACCATGTTCTAGTTGGTCAACACAAACATGAGCCGCTAAATGATTAACCCCATAGATTGGTTTGCCAAGGGCTAGCGCTAAGGCTTTCGCACTAGCCACACCAACGAGTAGCGCCCCTGCAAGACCTGGGCCAGCAGTTACTGCAATGGCATCAACATCAGCGAGTTTGATAGCTGCTTTCTTACACGCTTTTTCAATTGTGGGCACCATAGCTTCAAGATGTGCTCTGCTCGCGACTTCAGGAACTACTCCCCCAAAGCGAGCATGCAGTGCAACACTGGTGGCGATTTCATCTGCGAGCAAAGTTGTCCCACGCACAATCCCAACGCCAGTTTCATCACATGAAGTTTCGATTCCTAAAATCAAAGGCTCAGACATTGTTTAACCGCTTTCTCATCACAATTGCCGAGATGCCAGTTGCGTAATAGTCCTTACGCAAATTGATCTTTTCGAAACCCAATTTTTGGTACATGTGGATAGCAATTTCATTGTCGCTTCGGACATCTAGAAAAAGTTGGCGTACTTGCATGCTCAGCGCACAATCTTCTAACCAGGCATACAGTTGCGAACCTACGCCTTGATTTTGAAACTTCGTAGCCACTGCGATTGTATTTATATCTGCTTCAGAGCCAACAATGCGAAGTGACGTGTAACCAGCAATTTCGCCATCGATTTCGGCGACAACAACATTTCGCGAATCTGGAACTTGGGCAAGTTCCGCCCAGAATAACTCTGCAGTCCAGGGATCAACTGGAAACAGGTCTTGTTCAATTTTTTCAACCCATGGGATGTCCCACCAGAGCATTGGGCGAAGTACGAGATTCTCGACAATAGATTTACTCATCACAAAACTGGCTTTCGGATACCTGGCTCTTGCGCATCAGGTTTGCGCAAATACATTGGCTCAAGTGGCACAAGTTGAGCCTGCCCACTGGCAAAAATCTGAGCGAGGGCGCCGGCTCGTAAAGGAACGTTGGTGCCCGAAATAATCTCTGGGTAAAACTCGACGCCAGGTCCAACAAAAGGTAGTTGGGTTGATGGAATGTCAGCCGGCAAATTGACCTGAGGTTGTGACTCACGAGTATTGCCGTATTTTGCCCAATACAATTCCTTGCGTCGGGCGTTTGTTACCACAACACATGCGCAGCCATAGTCATGTGCGATAGCATCCAGCGAGCAGATGGCATGTATCTCAATACCCAAGGCATAGGCGAATACCTCAGCGGTCGCAATTCCAACTCGTAATCCCGTAAATGGACCAGGACCAACTCCACAAACCACATCAGTTACCTGACTAGGTGTTAATCCTGCTTGTTGCAAAACTTGATTAACTAATGTTGCCGTTAGTTCACCCTGGATCCCATGTGAATCAAGTGATGCCTCAAATACCTGACCGTCAGAGCGAAGCACGGCAACTGTGATGCCTACAGATGTATCTATTGCCAGAATGTTCATTAAACACTCAACAACTGATTCAAGTTTGACCAGCGCGATCCATGCCCAGTCATGGTTACTTTGCGTTCTCCGCCAGCAGGATCAAACTCATCAAGCGCGTCACTACTTCGATCAATCTCAATTAATAACCACTCATCACCGAGTTCTTCAGCAAAAGATTTTCCCCATTCCATGACTAGAACAAAGTCACCGTGTTGTTCTAAATCAAGATCTTCGAGATCTCTAGCGC
>VFKC01000003.1 GCA_009885745.1 Actinomycetota bacterium | reverse complement strand
TATCCATCATGGCTCCCGGTAGCATCTCTGGATTCTTCATGATCTTGATGTGTATCGGATACCTGCCAACCGCAAGTGTGTGGGCAATGTCGTATGTCGCAGGTCCTGGTATTTGGTTAGGCGCTTCAGGGCTAGTCTCGGTAAATTCCGCAGAACCCGGCGCGCTGCCGGCATTCCCGTTACTTTCAATTTTGCCAAGTGATGTCCCAGTCTGGGCGCCTTATTTAATAGCCATCCCAATTGCTTTAGGGCTATTTATATTCGTCGCACTCCCACGTGAACATTGGGAGCCCAGCGGTCACGGTTGGTTTGCGCAGATGAAGAACATTGTGCGAATTGGCGAACTTGGATCATTGGCCGCGACCCTTGGTGTATTGGGACTTGGTACTTGGGGTTTAACCACTATTTCCAGTGGTTCATTAGGCAATCAGCTCCTTAAAAACATTGGCCCAAATCCGATAGATGTTTCTGTGAGTGTTGTCACGATTTGCGGACTTGCTGCGCTCGCAGCCCTGCTATTGCCACGTTTTATTTTGACTCTTGTGCGCATGTGGACGAGTCGAAGCCGTACGGGCGAAGTCCCGCAAGAACCGGCAAATTAGACTAGGTGTGTGAGTACTCCTCGGGTCGTTTTGTTAGCCTCGGGGACAGGCTCGCTCTTTGAAGCCTTGGCCAATGAGCAAGAAACAAAAGGCTTTGAAATCGTGGCTTTAATTACTGATGCTCACGTGCCAGCCCTTGAAATTGCTCAGCGATTTGATATCCCGACATTCATTGTCCCGATGACGCCAGAGCGCAGTGTTTGGGATGAATCAATGTTGATGACTTTACGTTCACTGCATCCTGACTTGGTCGTTTCTGCAGGTTTCATGCGGATTCTTGATTCAAAAATTGTTGATGAATTTGAAGGCAAGTTGATTAATACGCACCCCGCTTTATCGCCTGAATTTCCCGGGGCACATGCGGTGCGCGATGCATTGGCTGCTGGTGTGACAGTGACTGGAACGACAGTGCACTTTGTTGACGCAGGTGTTGATACCGGCGCAATCATTGATCAAGTTAGCGTTGAAATCTTGCCT
>VFKC01000017.1 GCA_009885745.1 Actinomycetota bacterium | reverse complement strand
TCTGGGTCTTCACCTTCAAAGAATGTCGAAGGTGGTTTAAACGCAGCACTTTATGGTCTGGTCGGAAATGATGCGGATGAAATGGCCGAATTGAAATTAGGTTCATCAAAGCGTTGTGACTCCCTTGACCCTGGGCTAAGTTTCGATTCGTGGTGTGCGGTCATTCACCGAACCTATTCACGTAACTTAATGTCCTTTACGGGTGCACCAGGTGAGGCTGGGCTTGAAGTCGTTCCAGATTTAGCCGCTGGTTATCCAGATATTTCGCAGGATGCCAAAGTGTGGACTTTTAATCTGCGTGAAGATGTGCGCTGGGATGACGGCACTATCGTCACCGCTGGCGATGTGCGGTATTCAATTGAACGTCTGTATGCCAGCTATTTGCAAGCCCCTGTTTCAAACAGCATTCTTTGTCTGTTAAGTAATTGCAGTGATGGCACACCTGATTACCAAGGACCTTTCAAAAAGAAGTACCCACACCTTAAATCGATTAGCACTTCCGGGAAATTCAAAATTGTTTTTGAACTAACTAGGTCATGTGGAGACTTTGATCGAGTGCTAGCTTCAAGTCAATTTGCACCAATTCAACGTGCTAGAGACATTGAAATGCGACAACAGAAATTAGCTTACGCTGCAAATCCGGCATCTAATGGCCCTTTCAAGCTGCAGGTGAAAAAGACCAAGGAAATTGCAAAGTTTGTCCGCAATCCCTTCTGGCAACAAGTTACCGACCCAATTAGAAGCCCTAAAGTTAAAGCGATGACTTGGCGTCTGTATGGCACGGATGCTTCTGTGGATCATGCGTTAGTTAAAGGTGCAATTGACCTGAAGTTAAATTCGGGATTGGGTGCAGCCAGTAGCTCTTGGGTGTTAAGTTCACCGGATCATTCCAGGCAGGTGGATTTGGTGGCTAGCAATTCAACTAATGTTTTGGCGCTCTCCTCGAGTGTCACACCGTTAGATAATGTTCGCTGTCGAGAAGCGATTTTTTTCGCACTGAATAAAAAAGATCTCCAGCGGGCTCGAGGCGGGAATTTAGTTTCGAGTATTGCTCATTCATTAATCCCGCGTGGGGTACCTGGATATGCTCCAAATCAAAACAACTTCCCAACCGGCGCTGAGAGTACTGGAAATCTAATCAAGGCTCGGCAAAAACTGAGCGAATGCGGGTATCCGGATGGATTCGAAATTGGTATGGCTTATCTTGATCTCGGGATCGGTCGGAACATATATTTATCAGTCCAGCGAAGTTTAGCCAGAATTGGGATTGTCGTTGATCCGGTGCGGTATACAAATTTCGCAGATTATTTCACTTTAGGAATTGGTTCACCAGAAAACATCAAAGAACGCAATATCGGAATCATGATGACAAAAATCGGGCCAGATTACCTCTCCGCGAGTGCCTTCTGGAGTCCTGTTGTTGATGGGCGAAACATAACCGATTATGCAAATAGAAATCTTGCTCAACTATCTGATGAACAGTTAAATGATCTTTTAGACAAGCTCGGCGTTATTGCGAACTATGAAACTTTGGCTTCACTTAGTTCTGAACTTGCTATTGAGATTGAATCCAAAGCGGTCTATCTGCCGTACGCAACCGACCGTATTGTGTTATTTCGTGGCAGTAAATTGGTAAATGTCTATGTCCAACAAGGTTTAGGCAGTAGTTACGATCTGGTAAACATAGGAAAAAACAATTCGGAATGATAACAAGCCAACCTCATGAATTTGGCATAAGTAACATACTTGTCACATTGGCTAGTAACCCTGTGTAATACGGCAGTTTTAATCTAGTATTCAAGACAAGTCCGATTAGTGAAGGTCACGCATATTTATGGCACGCAAGAACAATGATGTTCTAGAGGTTCCTCAGTCTGTGACTGTGACCGTTGGCCGGACACTAACTCAAATTGCTTGGTTACGTTTGCGCCGGGACAGGGTCGCCAAAGTTTGTATGGCGATTTTAATCTTCATCGCATTTATCGCAATTTTCGCCCCACTTATTTGTAACGTATTAAAGATTGATCCTTATGAATTCAATTCCGCTTTGCTTAGCGATGACGGCGGATTGCCAAGCGGTAGGTTCGGGGGAGTTTCATTAGCTCACCCTCTTGGGATTGAGCCACTAACAGGACGTGACATCTTGGCTCGCCTTTTATATGGATCGCGTATCTCCTTATTTATTGCTGTCACGGCCACCGCAATCACAGTAGTTACTGGAGTGGTTATTGGAATCCTCGCCGGTAATTCGCGCGGTCGACTTGATACTTTCTTAAGCAGAGTCATGGACATAACACTGGCCTTCCCTTTATTGCTGGTGATTATTGCGATGTCACCAGTGCTCGAACAACGCATTGCCAGTTTTGGAATACCGGAAGGAAATTCATCCAGAATTGTAACCTTAATTCTGGTGCTGAGCGTTTTTGGTTGGCCCTATCTAGCCCGCCTAATCAGAGGCCAAGTTCTCTCTTTGCGCGAACGTGAATTTGTTGAGGCGGCAATTTCTATCGGTTCGAGTAACCGACGAATTTTGTTTAAGGAACTTCTGCCAAACCTGTGGGGGCCAATTCTGATTTACACGACCATCGCACTGCCAGGGTTGATTGGCGCCGAAGCAACGCTGGCATTCCTGGGAATTTCAGTACTACCGCCAACTGCAACTTGGGGCTCTATGTTGCAAGAGTCAGTTAGTTACTTCAGTGTCGATCCCTTCTATTTCTTTGTTCCCTTAACAATGCTGCTAGCCGCGGTATTGTCGTTCAACCTGCTAGGTGATGCGCTTCGTGATGCGTTAGACCCGAAAGCAGGGCGCATGTAGATTTCTGATTTCGCAGATAACTGGGAAATCAGAATAGTAAAGACCCAAACCAAACTAGTTCGAGAAATCGAAAACCTTGGAGGCCAAGTTATGAATAAGACGACCAACATTCGCTTCGGCGTAGGTGTGGCGTCTGTGGCACTGCTTTTGTCAGCTTGCTCAAGCAAGAGTGACAATAATTCACAAAGCGGTACCGCAGGCGGAACCCTGTACATCCTTACTGCGGCTGAGCAGATTTTGCACTTAGACCCACAGCGCAACTACACGGGTGAAGATCTAGCATTCGCTAGTGGTTTCCTAAACCGCACCCTAACTCAATACGCAATGACTAAGGACAATAATGCAGCTAGCCAAATTCAGGCTGACCTTGCAACAGATACCGGTACCGCTAGCGATGGCGGTAAGACTTGGGAATTCACACTTCGCGACGGAGTGAAGTGGGAAGATGGTAAGCCAGTTACTTGTGCTGATGTGGCGTATGGGGTCTCGCGTACCTTTGCAACTGATGTCATCACAGATGGCCCAACTTACGCAATCTCACTTTTGGATATTCCAAAGGCAGATGGTGTCTCGGAGTACCCAGGACCATACAAGGCCTCAGCCGCACAGCAAACCTTATTCGACAAGGCAGTTGTCTGTGATGGAAATAAGCTCACTTTTAACTTAGGTGCGCCAACGGCTGACTTCAACTATGCGGTTACTTTGAGTGCATTTGCGCCAGTGCGTAAAGACGCTGATACAGGCGAAAGGTATGACGATTCGGTATTGTCCAATGGTCCATACAAGATTGCCTCTTATGTGAAGAATAGCAAGCTAGTTCTTGTGCGCAACGATCAGTGGTCAAAAGACACAGATCCAATTCGTCCGGCATTCCCGGATTCAATCGAGTATGTATTCTCAATCGCTCAGCCACTTTTGACTCAACGCTTGATGAAGGATTCTGGCAAAGATGCAATGGCGATCTCGCCTGATGGTGTCGACCCAACTCAGTTAGCAGTCATCTTTGGTGATGCTAAATACACTAATCGTCGCTTGAATGATTACGATCCGTATGTTCGTTACATCGCGATCAACACCAAGAAGGTTCCGAATGTGAAGCACCGCCAGGCAATGCTGGCTGCGCTAAATCGTGCTGATCTTCGCAAAATTGCCGGTGGTAAGTACGCCGGTGATGATGCTGATGGTGTTGTTAAGCCAAACATCGGCCAAGATTATGCCGCAACTGGCCTATGGGATGGTTTGCTAGGCGAAGCAATTCCAGACACTGGAAATGTGGCATTGGCTAAGAAACTTATTGCTGAATCTGGCGAAAAGTTCCCGAACCCAATCGTGTTTGACTATGGTCAGAGCCCAACAGCAGACAAGTCTGCATCAGCAATTGTGGCTGCAATGGCCCGCGCTGGCATCGTGGTTAAGCCAAATCCAATTGAAGTTGGCGCTTACTACGGTGTAGTTCTCGATCCAGCCAAGCAGGGATCACTGTCTGCAGGTGGATGGGGACCTGACTGGTCAAACGCATCAACAGTGTTGCCTGAGTTGTTCACTCCTGGTGGCGGATTCAATTTGTCGCAGTTTGATGACAAGGCATTCACTGCTGAGTCAGATGCGGCAAAGGCAATCGCTGATCGTGTTGAGCAAGCTGCAGCATGGCAAGCCCTTAACGTTAAGGCTGCCGAACTCGCACTGGTAATCCCAACTCGGTTCGGTAAAGAGCAACGCATCCAAGGATCAATGGTCCAAGGTGCATACATTTGGGGACCATACGGTTCGTACCCATACGGCGCTCTTTCTGTATCTCAGTAAGAACTAAGTCAATGAGTGTGTGGGCGTTCAATGCGAGCGTCCACACACTTTGACTTAGGGTTAGGCAATTGAAGTTTTATTTCGAGATTTATAACTTGTAGGAAAGGCCTATCTTGTTTCCCTACATAGTCAGACGAATCATGTTGATGGTATTTATGTTGACCATCCTGAGTATTGTTACGTTCTTACTTTTTAATGCGGTACCAACTGATCCAGCGCGACTAACCTGTGGCAAGACTTGTTCGCCTGCGACTATTGAGGCAAACCGGATTCGACTTGGTTTAGATCAACCTTTAATAACTCAGTATCTTGAGTGGATTAAGGGCATATTCGCAGGTCGCACATACGGTTCGGGGACGGCGACTTTTAATTGCGACGCACCTTGTCTTGGATATTCATTCCGAAATGGTGAGCAAGTTACCGACATGATCGTCACGTCGCTGCCAGTAACTATTTACTTAGCACTTGGCGCATTCGTGCTCTGGATGGTCGGCGGTATTTCGACTGGAATTTATGCCGCCCGCAAAAAGGGTAAATGGCAAGATCGCGCAATCATGGGCGTGACTTTGGTTGGCTACTCGTTACCAGTTTTCTTCATCGGCATATTGATGTTGATTTTCGTGGTTGTTAGATGGAACATTTTGCCCTACCCAAGTTATGTGGGACCGAATGTTGACACCTTGCAATTCCTGCAAACCATGATCTTGCCATGGATCTCTTTAGCGATTCTTTATGCGGCTTATTACACTCGGCTAACGCGTTCGCAGATGCTCGACACTATGAGTGAGGACTACATCCGGACAGCACGCGCTAAGGGACTTCCAGAAAAAATAGTCTTGCGCAAACATGCATTGCGCGCTGGGTTAACCCCGATTGTCACGAGTGCAGGTCTTGATTTGGCAGGCCTATTAGGTGGAGCAGTAATTACCGAATATATCTTTGGCCTACCTGGGTTAGGCCGCTTGGCTATCGGCGCGGTCACAGAGTATGACTTACCAACGATTACAGCCACGACTTTAGTAGCAGCGACATTTGTGATTGTTGCCAACATTGTGGTTGACCTCCTATATGCAGCTATTGACCCGAGGGTGAGGTTGCAATGAGCGAGACTGACGAAGTGTTACTGAGTGTCAGAAATCTTTATGTTGAATTTGCTACAGATGATGGACTCGTTAGCGCAGTAAATGATCTTTCGTATGATCTAAAGCGCGGCAAGACTTTGGCAATCGTAGGAGAATCCGGTTCGGGTAAAAGTGTTTCGAGTATGGCGCTTATGGGTCTGGTAGCAGGAATGAATGCCAAGGTTTCTGGTGAAGTTTATTTCGACGGTCAACAACTGATTGGCGCAGATCCAGAATCCGTGCGTAAGTTGCGTGGCGATCGAATGGCAATGATTTTCCAAGATCCATTGAGTTCGTTGCATCCGTTTTTCCGAATCGGCGACCAGCTCGTCGAGGCTGTGCAAGTCCATCATGATATTGATAAGAAGCAGGCACAGGTCAGAGTAAAAGCGATGCTTGAACGCGTTGGTATTCCCGATGTAGATCAACGGATGAACGAGTATCCGCATCAACTTTCGGGTGGGATGCGCCAAAGGGTAATGATTGGGATGTCCCTGATTAATAATCCAGAGTTGTTGATTGCTGATGAACCAACGACTGCACTTGATGTGACCGTCCAGGCGCAGATTCTTGAGTTGCTCAAAGATTTGCAAAAGGAATTTGGCACTGCAATCATTCTGATTACTCATGACCTAGGCGTAGTTGCGGACATGGCTGATGAAGTAGTGGTCATGTACGGCGGTAGCGCTGTTGAGCATGCGCCAGTGCGTGAAATCTTTTATGAACCAGCTATGCCATATACCTGGGGTTTGATTGCATCCATCCCGCAGATTTCTGCAAAGAATGCCCACTTAGATCCAATTCCTGGCAATCCACCGTCACTTATTAATTTGCCATCGGGCTGTGTGTTCGCCCCACGTTGTGCCTTCAAGCAGTTAGTCGGTGATGATTTGTGCGAACATGAGCGACCACAACTTTCGCTGATATCTCTAGAACACGCTTCAAGATGTCACTTAACGGAAAATCAACGCACTGATATTAGGCGTGCACGTTTGATTGGCAGGCAAAAGTAATGACTCAAGTTTCTCCAATCCTTAAGGTAAGTAATCTTGTCAAGCATTTCCCAATCACATCTGGCGGAATATTTCAAAGAACCACAGGGGCAGTCAAGGCCGTAGATGGAATTTCCTTAGAGGTATTCCCAGGTGAAACTTTAGGTCTTGTCGGTGAAAGTGGCTGCGGTAAATCAACTGCGGGTCGCACAGTGTTGCGTCTGCTTGAACCAACTAGCGGTTCGATTGAATTTGAAGGTCAAAATCTTATTAAAGTTTCTAAGCGGGAATTGGTTTTCATGCGCCGTGAAATGCAAATGATTTTCCAAGATCCTTATTCTTCGCTTAATCCTCGGGCGACAGTAGGAGACATAATCTCTGCTCCTTTCCAAGTGCAAGGGGTTAAACCAGTTGGAGGATTGCGCTCGGCTGTTGGCGACTTGATGGAAAGAGTTGGATTAAACCCAGAGCACTTTAATCGCTATCCCAATGAATTTTCAGGTGGACAACGCCAACGCATCGGGATTGCGCGAGCTATCGCACTGCAGCCGAAACTGATTGTCTGCGATGAGCCTGTATCTGCCTTAGATGTTTCCATTCAAGCCCAAATCTTGAACCTTTTGGCAGAAATTCAAAAGGATTTTGGCATTGCATATGTTTTTGTGGCACATGACCTTTCAGTTGTGCGACACATTTCTGATCGAGTAGCGGTTATGTATTTAGGTCAGATTATGGAGAGTGCGCCATCTGAACTTTTATACACTGAGCCACTGCACCCATACACTCATGCGCTATTGTCAGCGATTCCAATTCCAGATCCTGACCTAGAGCGAAATCGAGAGCGCATCATTCTTTCGGGTGATTTACCGAGTCCAAGCAATCCGCCTGCAGGTTGTGTCTTCAACACTCGTTGTTGGAAGGCTGAAGACAAGTGTCGCTCAGAACGTCCCGTGTTACGCGAAATCTCGATGGGCCATCAAGTCGCTTGCCATTTCCCAGAACAAAACCTCATCGAGACAATCTCTGTCGCACCAACAGGTACTGACTTTATTGCCTAAAAGTATTTGAGATTTTTCTTTATGAAATCCACGGACATCAACATGAGATTCTCGGCAATCTTGGGTTGATGCGGCATGTGGGTTACTCCAGATAGCGGCAAAAAAGTGTGGTCTTTAGCTTCGGCCAGAAGTTCGCGTGAAAGTTCCAACGAGTGAGCAACAACCACATTGTCATCAATGAGACCGTGCACAAGCATCAGCGGACGGCTTAAATTTGCGGCACGTGTCATTAGTGAGTGGTGTTCGTATACGTCTTCAGATTTATCAGGATGGCCGAGGTAGCGCTCACTATAGGCAGTGTCATACCAAAGCCACTCAGTCACCGGCGCTCCAGCAATTGCAACATGAAAAACATCCGGTCGTTCCAGGATTGCCAGTCCAGCCAGGTAACCGCCGAATGACCAGCCCATGATTGCAACTTTTTCAAGGTCCACATCATCTGGAAAATGTTCTGCAATGCCAAGGACTGCATCAACTTGATCCTGCAAAATGGGGCCAACGAAGTCTTGGTAGATTGATTTTTCCCAAGCTGGACCCCGCGCTGGGGTGCCTCGGCCATCGGCGATGACAACGGCAAATCCCTGATCTGCGTACCACTGATCTTCACAGAAGTTTGTTGCACCTTTGATTACTCGTGCTCCGTGTGGGCCGCCATATGGGCGAGCCAGAATTGGGAGTTTCTTACTACCCATGATGTGATCACTTGGAAATAGCACCGCAGTATTGACCTGATTCGGTCCGGTGTTTAAGAATTCCACTTTTGGTCTAACTAATGCACTCTCTGAATGTGAATCAAAGGCGTGAAGCACTTCGTGTGCGCACATAAGTTCATAAGTGCGTTCATGATTGTCTAAGCGAGACTGCATCACAATCTGCAACGCACCAAGACTGGTTTCAACAGCAGGGCTAACACCAGAAACACCACCTGTAGTTAGGTAGGTGACTTCACCGTCGAATGTTACTCGGACAATGTCGCGAGTAACACCATCGGTTGAAACTTGGACCGTGACTGATTCATGGTCACTGGTGACTACGTTAAGAACTTGCATACCAATTGGCGTCAAGGAAATACCATCAAGTTGAAGTTCGCGAGTATCTGTTTGATAGTTATCAACGATGGTAATTAATGATTCGTTAATCCATCTGGGTTGTCCAGGGATAACCTCAATGAACTTTTCATCTGAAACACTGTGCAGGAGAGCCAGAGAATCATCCAGCAGAGCATAAGTATCTTGTTTGGTCTGGGCACGGTTGCTAAGTGTCACCAGGGCAGGTCTATCTTGTTGCCAGCGCACACTAATCAAGTATTCGTATTCACTTGATTCCCAGATTGGGTTGGATGTTTCACCAGAAAGTTGGAAGTGAAGTAAAGATGATTTTGCGTTAGCTTTTCCAGTGGCTGGATATTTCTGTTGCCTCGGGGCCTGCTCTGGATGCACTGGATCGCTAATCCACCAAGTCGCAACTGGTGAATTATCTACTCGTTGAACGAGCAAACTCTGGCTATCGGGTGACCACCAGTATCCATGCATGCGCCCAAATTCCTCAGCGCTGACGAAATCTGCGAGACCCCAAGTCACATCCTTGTCATCCGAGACGGCAAGCGCGCGCTCGTCGAGCCCAGCAATTGTGCAGGTGCGCAGTTCCTTGCCAGTTGACCAAGCAACATGAAGCCCATCAGGAGAGATTTGTGGATCAATGATTGGTTTTGTCACATGAAGTTCAGAAAATTTCCTACTTTCGACATTGAGCGCGACAAGTTCCCCCGCGAATGTAAAAGCTACTACCTTGCCAGACTCATCACTTGAATAAGTTGTAATGCCACTTCCTGTTTCGCGCATTCTTTCTCTGCGAGCCAATTCTTCGGCAGGCATCTCAGTGGTACCAAGCTGGACTAGGTGAGAGTCAAAAATCTTGTGCTCGATGTTATCTGCAAGCGAATAGACCCACATGGAGTTGACCGAGTCTCGACCATGGTCACTTCTTAGGAAAGTGACGTAGGCGCCGTCTTTAGTGATTTGAAAACTACGAGGTGCTCCGAAGGAAAAACGTCCTGTGGCTGCCTGCTGGCGGGGAAATGTTTCGCTCATAATTTCTAAGTTTGTCATGCTCGTGCGTGTCCCGCCTCATACTTGGGCACTTGCAATCTTTAAGCCTCGTAAAGTAGAGGAGTGTCACGCCGCCTGCTTTTAGTTCACGCCCATCCTGATGATGAATCCATTGGATCTGGAGCAACTATGGCCAAGTATGTGGCCCAAGGCGCGCAGGTCACTCTGGTTACCTGCACACTCGGCGAAGAGGGGGAAATCCTTGTCCATGAACTGACCAATCTTGCTGCCACACATGACGATTTGCTGGGTAAGCATCGGATTGGCGAACTTGGCAACGCAATGGCGCAATTAGGTGTCACGGACTGGCGTTTACTCGGTGGCCCAGGCACATACCGTGATAGCGGCATGATCGGAACTCCACCGAATGAACGTGCTGATAATTTCTGGCGCGCAGATCTGCTTGAGGCTGCAAGTTACTTAGTTGGAATAATTCGAGAGGTTCGTCCTCAGGTTTTGGTTACTTATGATGACTTTGGCGGATATGGGCACCCTGATCACATTCAGGCTCATCGAGTGGCAATGTACGCCGCTAGTTTGGCCGGAGTTGCTTCCTACTTGCCTGAACAAGGTCCTGCTTGGAATGTTGAAAAAATCTATTGGACTGCATTCCCTATAAGTGTGATCCAAGCGGGGATGGAAGCGCTAGCCAAAGCAGGCGACACCACCACATTCGCAACTCAAGATCCACAAGACATCCCATTTGCTTGTCCAGATGAATTTGTTACCACCGTAATTGATGGCACCGAATTTGTAGAGCGCAAGATGGCTGCGCTACAGGCACATGCCACGCAGATCAGCACTGATAGTGGCTTCTTCGCTCTTTCAAATAATTTAGGCGCAGAAGTACTCGGGCATGAGTACTATCGCTTAGCCAAGGGTGAAGTGGCTGGCCCATTCGACAATGACGGCCGCGAGATTGATTTATTCGCAGGACTTGAGGCATAGATGAACAGACTCATCGCCTTCGCTGCTGGTTTTTTCGCAGGAATATTTGGCTCAACGGTTGCTGGGTTTGTTCATGCTCATCGAGGGATTGTGCAGTCGCAAATGATCTATTTTGGTGTTCCATTGGCAATCGCAATTTTGGTTGGTTTGCTTTTATTGTTGAATCGCTATTTTCAAACACGCCTAGCGGGACTTGGCTTCCTTTTGGCTTGGATTGTTGTTACTTGCAAATTAGCTATTGAAAGTTCTGATGGCGATTTGATTCTCTCGTACACAACTTTCACCAGCGCCTATCTTGTTGGAGCTGCTGTGCTGTTGGGCATAGCCTCAAGCCTGAAGCCACTGCGCCCGCTTGATAACGGCCATGAGGATTTACAAGTGTCAGAAGTTAGTGATGACAGAGTTAAATCAAAATTGACATTAAAGGAGCGTCAATCTTGAGCAAAATTTCGGTTGTAAAAAAATCTGTTAAGACACTTGCTATAGCAGCGATAATTGCCGGTGGTACCTACGGACTTCTTTTCTATTTACAAGGTGACGGACTTCCGAAGCGGGCCAGCGTGGGTTCGGTTTCAGTAGGTGGCATGACATTGAGTCAAGCGCAGATCAAACTCGAAAGTGACGTAATCACTCAAGCCCAGAAACCCATTGCAGTTTCGCTCGATAAGCAAGAGTACGCACTCAACCCGGTGGTTTCTGGGCTGAGTATAAATAGGGATGCAACACTGGCTCAATTAACTGGACGCGAGACTAATCCAATTTTGATGTTTCAAAGAGTTTTTGGGAATTTAGTTGTTCAGCCAATCACATTGGTGGACAAAAAGATCTTGGTCGCTAATTTGCAGACAATTGCAAATGCAAATGACACATTAGCTGCTGAACCTAGCATCGTCTTTGTTGATGATGCACCCAAAATCAGTAATGGCAAGACAGGTCGAGGTATTGACATAGCCGCAAGTTCTGAACTAATTGCTCAGGCCTATCCATTCCAGGCCAAGGTATTGAAACTTCCGATGAAGGCCCTTGTTCCGAGCGTCTCAGACGCTGCGATGGATGAGTACCTTCCCAAAGCGTTAACCGCAGTAGCGACTCCAGTGGATATCGCAATTGGAAAACAAAAGATTATTTTTTCTGCGCAAACCCTTCGAGCGACCACATCTTTTGTTGGTAGCGATTCAAAAGTCATTTTGCAGGTTGATGGTGATCTGCTCTTGGCAGAGGTCAATCGCAAATTACCTAAGTTGGGGATTGCGGCTAAGGATGCTTCCTTCAAAATCTATCGAGGCAAGCCCTATGTAGTACCTGAAACTCCAGGCCGAGGTGTAACTAGTGAAGAAATTGCGGTCAGTGTTCAATCGGCTATTGCAAATTCAGAAAACCGCAGTGCCAAAATTGCTTTGGCCGAAATCCAGCCTGAACTAACGGCAAAAAAAGCCAAGACTTTAGGCATCGTTGAAAAGCTTGGAACCTTTACGCAGAACTTCCCCTATGCGGCTTACCGAGTTACGAACATTGGTCGCGCTGCCTACTATTTAAACGACACTATTGTTATGCCTGGTGAGACGTTCTCGATGAATGACACTGTGAAAGAACGCACTGTCGCCAATGGCTACACCACAGGTTTCATCATCGGACCTGGCGGACAATTCCGCGAAGATTTGGGTGGCGGTGTTTCAACAGCGACAAGTGCGATGTGGGCCGCCGCTTTTTATTCCAACATGACTCGAGTCGAACAGCGAGCACATTCATTTTGGATATCGCGCTATCGAGCAGGGCTTGAAGCGACTGTTTCATGGGGCTCGCTAGACATGCGGTGGAAAAATCCGCTTAAGACGGCTGTGCTGATCAAAGCATCAATTACGAATAGTTCTGTGACAGTGACGCTATTTGGCACAAAAACATATGATGAAGTTCAGGCAATAAGCTCGCCGATGCGAAACATCCGTACCTACGCAAAGGTCTACAGCCAAGATCCAGGTTGTGTAGCGCAAGACGGGGTCCAAGGTTTTGATATCACAGTGACACGCAGAGTTACTCGCGTCGGTGGGAAAACTACTAACGAAGACTTTGTCACCAGTTATGCAGCAGGTCCGAATGTTATTTGTAGCCCTTCTCCTAGCCCCACACCAAAGCCAAGCCGCAGTTAGTTCTTGCGACACGACCGAGCCTGCTCTGGCACATCACTCAATTGGCAGGTACGGTTAGACAGTTGAGACTTTTAACTCGACAAGTTCAATTTTGGAGGATTCGTGACTTATGTAATCGCGCTACCTTGTGTAGATCTCAAGGACAAGGCTTGCATTGAAGAGTGCCCAGTAGATTGCATCTACGAAGGCGATCGCATGATGTACATCCATCCAGATGAGTGTGTTGACTGTGGCGCCTGCGAGCCAGTGTGCCCGACTGAAGCAATCTTCTACGAAGATGATGTCCCTGCTGAATTGACTAGTTTCACTCAGGCTAATGTTGATTTCTTTGAAACTCTTGGTTCTCCAGGTGGGGCTGCTAAGACTGGGCTAACTTCCAACGATCCAGAAATGGTCAAAGTACTTCCTCCACAGGAGCACTAACTGTTCGCGCCACTCGTGGCTGGTCTGCCAGATTTTCCTTGGGATCGAATTGTTCAAGCCGGTGAGGTAGCCAAATCGCATCCAGATGGAATTGTTGACCTATCAATTGGCACTCCCGTTGATAAAACACCAGAAATAATCCAGCAGGCTCTTGCTGCTGCTACAAATGCGCCAGGTTATCCAACAGCAGCCGGAAGCATTGAGTTACGACAAGCATGGACTGATTGGGCGAACTCATGTGCGGGTGCCAAGGTAAATGTGAATGAAGTTTCACCGACTATCGGATCTAAAGAAATTGTCGCTTGGCTTGCCACAATCTTGGGACTAAATGAAACCGCGATAGTAGCCATCCCAGAATTGGCGTATCCGACCTACGCAGTTGGCGCCATGATGGCTCGAGCAAAATTTGTCACCTACACAGATGCGCAATCGATTCCAACATCCGCAAACCTGATTTGGGTAAATTCGCCAAGTAATCCCACTGGTGGCGTCCTTGATGTTGCGCAGATGAGTGCGATTGTTGCACGCGGTCGCGAAATTGGGGCTCCAGTAGTTAGTGACGAGTGCTATTTCGAGCTTGGTTGGACGGCCACGCCAGTCTCAATTCTTGACACTCGAGTATGTGGTGACTCGAATCAGGGAGTACTAGCAGTTCACTCGTTATCAAAACGATCAAATCTTGCGGGCTATCGCTCGGGCTCAATCATGGGTGATGAAAGTTTGATTGTTTCAATAATTGGCGCTCGTAAACATGCGGGTATGTTGTTAGCGACGCCCATTCAAGCCGCAACAATTGCTGCTCTTGCTGACCGCGATCATGTTCTGCAGCAAAAAGAATGTTATGGCAACAGACGTGAGATTCTTCACAACGCACTAGGCCAAGCAGGCTTTAAGATCGAACACTCGCAGGCTGGTTTATATCTTTGGGCTACTAGAGACACGGATTGCCTTGAGACCGTTAATTGGTTTGCAAATCTTGGCATTTTGGTGGCACCTGGTGATTTTTATGGACCTGCAGGTGCCAAACATGTCCGAGTCGCATTGACTGCAACGGACGAAAGAATTGTGGCGGCTGCTAGTCGCCTAACCCGTGCCTAAATGCCAATGCGTTTAACAAGATAACTCAATTGAATAGTAGGTTTGTCCTATGCCTGATGCCACACTCAATCACGAAAACGGTCAATCAATTCTTGGCGAAGTTCCCAGCACCGTTGGTCCCTCGGGTCTTGACATATCTAGAATCCTAAAGGACACCGGCCGCGTGACTTTAGATCATGGCTTCATGAATACAGCTGCTTGCTCGTCCAGCATCACCTACATTGATGGCGATCAGGGCATCTTGCGCTATCGCGGGTATCCAATCGAGCAGCTGGCACAGAGCAGCACATTCCTAGAGACTTCATACCTTTTAATTTATGGATCATTGCCAAGTGCAACGCAGCTTGCTGACTTTGAATCAAACATCAGTCGCCACACTATGGTTCATGAGGATCTTCGTCGCTTCTTTGATGGCTTCCCTCGCGACGCGCATCCAATGCCAGTTCTTAGTAGTGCTGTGAGTGCGCTTTCAACTTTCTACCAAGATTCTCTCGATCCATTCGATCCACGTCATGTTGAGATTTCGACCATTCGCTTGATGGCTAAAGTTCCAACACTTGCTGCATACGCACACAAGAAGACTGCTGGACAGCCGTACATGTATCCAGACAACAATCTTGGATACGTGGCAAATTTCTTGAGTATGACTTTTGGCGTACCCGCAGAAAAGTACATTGTTAATGAAGAAATTGTTAAGGCATTGGATATGTTGTTTATCTTGCATGCCGATCATGAACAGAACTGCTCAACTTCAACTGTGCGCATGGTGGGATCCTCACATGCCAACATGTTCGCCTCTATTTCCGCCGGAATCAATGCGTTATTTGGTCCATTGCATGGCGGTGCAAATCAGGCAGTGCTTGAGATGCTCCATGAGATTCAAGATTCTGGCGATAGTGTGGAGAAATTTATCAGCCGCGTTAAGAATCGTGAAGATGGAATTCGACTAATGGGCTTTGGCCATCGCGTGTACAAAAATTACGATCCACGTGCTGCCATTGTGAAGAAGCATGCACACTCAATTTTGGAAATGCTTGGTGTTCAAGATCCATTATTCGATATCGCGCGCCAACTTGAAGAAGCTGCTCTGGGGGATGAATTCTTCATTGAGCGCGACTTGTACCCGAATGTTGATTTCTACACAGGCTTGATCTATCGTGCAATTGGCTTCCCAATCCAAATGTTCACTGTGCTTTTTGCGATGGGTCGTTTACCCGGTTGGATAGCACAATGGCAGGAAATGATTACCGATCCAACGACAAAGATTGGTCGCCCTCGCCAGGTTTACATTGGTGAAGACGCTCGTGACTACAAGCCACTAAACCTTCGCTAGTTCTTGTGTAGGGCGCTGTTTAGCCCACCCCATGAACCTTCACGTACAACGGCTTCTAGGGCGCCACTGATTGAGTTGCGACGATAGAGCAAACCATGGGCACCTGATAATTCCCGGGCCTTGACGATTGTGGAATCGGGCAACTTTATCTTGGATGCCGCCGTGATGTAGGTACCAGATTCGATGATGCAGTTATCACCAAGGGAGATTCCAACACCGGCATTTGCGCCCACCAGGCTGTTCTCGCCGATTGAAATAACTTCTTTGCCGCCACCGGAAAGTGTGCCCATTATGCTTGCGCCACCACCGATGTCAGAACCATTGCCAACCGTAACGCCAGATGATATGCGACCCTCGACCATGCTGATACCTAAAGTACCCGCATTAAAGTTCACAAAACCCTCGTGCATGATTGTGGTTCCCGAGGCAAGATGTGCGCCAAGACGAACGCGATCAGCATCAGCAATACGAACACCTGAGGGCACAACGTAATCGACCATGCGTGGAAACTTATCGACACCAAAGACAGTCAGGTGTTGACCCTTGATTCGAGCATTAAGTTGCACGCGGCTTAGGTTCTCAATTGCTACTGGGCCAAGAGAGGTCCAAACCACATTTGTCAGCAAGCCGAAAATCCCATCGAGATTAATCGAATGAGGAGTGACGAGGCGATGAGAAAGCAAATGTAGGCGCAGGTATGCATCCGCAGCATCAGTTGGCGCAGAATCTAGATCTGCAATTTGTGTCGAAATAATTTGGGTACGAACTTCGCGCAATTCATCAGTATCCGAGGGATTCCCGAGACCGCTAGTTGACTTTGATTCAATGCCTAAGACAGGCTCTGGATACCAAGCATCTAACAAGGTATCCCCTGAAAATGTGGCAATACCAATTGCGGCGGCTGAAGTCGTCATGAAATTCCTCGCTTAAGTTAGTGCGGATGAATTGAGATGTTCATTCGTACACGACTACCGTAGTCCTGTGGAGCCTTTATTGTTACATCCTGCGCAGGGTGTTGTGTCCCTAACCTTGGAACTGGTTGATATTCCAAGTGTTTCTGGTGATGAAACTACTATTGCCGATGCGGTAGAAAATGCTTTGCGCCAATGCTCTTGGCTTGAGGTCTTCAGATTTGGAAATAACGTCGTTGCTAAAACATCTTCAGGTCGATCAAGTCGAGTAATTCTGGCTGGCCATCTTGATACAGTCCCAGCAGCAGGTAATTCCAAAGCCCTGAAGATTCTCGCGGGAGAAGTTTTGCCCAGCGACAATTCAGTTGTCCCGCATGATGTCATCTTCGGACTTGGTGCTTGTGACATGAAAGGTGGAGTAGCGGTCGCATTACGTGCAGCCACCACTATTAGTGAACCAATCTTTGATGTCACTTACCTTTTTTATGAATGTGAAGAAATTGAAAGTGCTCGCAATGGCTTGACTCTGATTGCCAAAGAACACCCCGAATGGCTGGCTGCTGATGTTGCCGTATTGCTTGAGCCATCTAATTCCATCATCGAAGCAGGGTGCCAAGGAACTTTGCGCGCTCGTATCTATGCCGCAGGTATGCGCGCCCATAGCGCTAGATCCTGGCTCGGAACTAATGCCATCCACTTGTTAACTGGTGCCCTCGAGACCCTTAACACCTATCAGGCGCAAGAAGTTCTAATTGATGGCCTGACTTACCGCGAGGGGTTAAATGCTGTGGGAATCGCTGGTGGCGTCGCAGGAAATGTGATTCCTGATGAGGCTTACATAGATGTTAACTATCGCTATGCGCCCAGTAAGTCTGCTCAAGATGCCCAAGACCACATCGTTGGACTATTTAGCGATTTTGAGGTTGCAATTCTCGATAACGCGCCGGGTGCAATGCCTGGATTAACGCAACCAGCAATCCAGGATTTACTAGCCAGAGTGGGCGCTCAAGTGTCAGCGAAACTTGGGTGGACTGATGTGGCCAGATTCTCTAGCTTGGGAATACCTGCGGTAAATCTTGGTCCAGCAGACCCAGGTTTGGCTCATTCGAGAAATGAACATGTGAGTGTTGAGCAGTTGCAAAAGTGTGAAGACGTTATTTTCTCTTGGCTTAGTCGTTAATGCAACATCGCACTTGCCTAAGGGCTAGCGTGTAATCATGAGCGAACACGAAAGCGTCCAACGTCAGGGACCTATTACCCGTCGAGGTCATGCCAGAGTCAGAACTACAACAGATCAGCGCCTGCTAGATTCGCGCGGTGCCACAGAATGGGTACATGAAGACCCATGGCGTGTCATGCGCATTCAATCGGAGTTTGTGAATGGATTTGGCGCCTTAGCCGAACTTGGACCGGCCTTTAGTATTTTTGGTAGCGCGAGAACTTCACCTGATGACCCGATGTATGCAACAGCCGAGGAGCTAGCTCGACGCTTATCTGCGAGTGGGTTCAACATCATCACTGGTGGCGGACCAGGAATTATGGAAGCGGCAAATAAAGGATGCTTTGCTGAGCCTGGACTTTCAGTTGGACTTGGGATTGAACTTCCCTTTGAGCAAGGATTAAATAAATACGTCGAGTTAGCGATTGATTTTCGTTATTTCTTCGCGCGCAAAACAATGTTTATAAAGTATGCGCAAGGATTTGTGGTATTTCCTGGCGGCTATGGGACTTTGGATGAATTGTTCGAAGCATTGACTTTGGTACAAACCAAAAAAGTCACATCTTTCCCAGTGGTGCTGATGGGTAAGGCTTATTGGACTCCGCTTGTTGAGTGGTTGAGGAATACGGTCGCATTCGATGGAAAAATTTCAATTGATGATTTAGATATGTTTCATGTCACAGATGACATAGATGAAGCAGTAGGTATTCTTCTTGAGGCAAGCGCGAAGCGTTCTCACGCGGTAGATTTACGGACAGAATTGCGAACTAGCGCAGATGAATTACCTGAACAGATTGCTGAATGACATTGAAATTAGAGCATGTAGAAGTAACGGTCGACATCCAAACAACCACGCAGCATGTGTGGGATGCCATCACAAATTGGACCGCGCAAGATAAGTGGATGCTTGGGACCCGTGTTAAGCCAGTTCATGGGGATGGCAAAGAGATTGGCGGACAGATCGAGGCTTTCACCGGAATTTGGAAAATCGGTTTTCTCGACACCATGGAAATTACCAGGTGGGATCCACCACACCGCTGTGATGTTTTACATACTGGTCGTGTTGTAAAGGGAACTGGAACCTTTGCCGTGAACGCACTAAGCGCACAAACCAGCAGATTCATTTGGAGTGAAGATCTTAAACTCCCAATGGGCATTATTGGGAAAATTGGTTTTTGGCTAATGAAGCCGCTATTTGTCTCTGGTGTTCGCAAATCTCTGGCAAAGTTCGCCAATTTGGTGGAACAGGGCAAAATCTAGCCTAAAGGCCAGGTTTTAGGAGTTTTTGGCTTACCTGATTTCGTTTCGTCGCATTTGTGCGGGATAATAGAACGGTACTTTAACCACGATAGGGGACTGCAAAATGGCGGCAATGAAGCCTCGGACCGGCGACGGTCCAATGGAGTGTCCCAAAGAAGGCCGTGGCTATGTTTTGCGAGTTCCATTAGAAGGCGGCGGCCGTCTCGTTGTTGAACTTAACGCTCAAGAAGTTAAAGATTTAGGTGCGGTCCTGAAGGACACTGTCGCGTCTATGCCAAAGAAATAGAACTGCCAAAGAAATAGAACTGCCAAAGAAGTAGAACCCGCGAGGAAGCGAGACTTTCTTAGGTGCGGTCCATAAATCTTAAAGCCGTTCAGACATCTGATTTTTTAACGGCCACTAACATGCCGCCACCAACTGGCAATAGTGTGCCTGATAGCTGTTCATGATTTGCGATTGACTCAACTACTCCGCGCATTGCGATTGTTTCAGCATCACGCGCAGCAGGATCGGCGACTTTGTCATTCCAAAGAGCTTGATTAATGACCAGTAAACCATTTGGTCGAAGAAGATTTAGGGCAACTTCAACATGGCCGGCAACATCAATTGGATTTGTCGAAATTAGAACCATGTCATAAGCGCCCTGAGTGAGACGATCAAGAACTTCTTCTGGTCGGCCATTTATTAAGCGCACGCGATTGGTAGCGATACCAGCTTGAGCGATTGCTTCCTTGGCAATCAACTGATGCTCGGCCTCATTGTCCACGCTCGTAAGAACGCCCTCAGGGTTCATGCCATCAAGAAGCCATAGCGAGGAGACTCCGCCGCCAGTTCCGATCTCCACAACATTACGTGCATCAATAGCACTAGCCAAAGTGCGCAGGACCGTTCCTGCTCCGGGACTGATTGCTACGCAACCAATTTCGCCAGCACGCGTGCGTGCGTGGGTTCGGATGCCATCCTCGCCAGACCACGACTCGGTGTAGTCGCAGGATGCTCGGTGGATTGCTAGGACGCGGGGGTCAGTCATTGCCATATAGGTAAGCGTACGGCTCATGTTCGTATTAGGTTAAGAATGGTCCCGTTATGAGGCATTCGAGTCTCACCTAGGGGACAATAGAAGTATTAGGAAAATCGGAAAGAACGAGGAAAATTACAAATGAGCGGCACGCCTGAGGAAACGCCTGTTACTGCAAATACTGAGCCAGTTTCTGACCTAAATCCAACGCCATCACTGCCAGACGCCCCGCCCATACATGGCGAAATCCCAAATTTCGTGACAGTTGAAACTTCTGGATTTACCCCGCAGACCCCTGCTGCGCCGCAGGCTGCACCAGAAAATGAACTCCCTTACGTGGCCACTTGGGTATACCAGCAGCCACAAGCGCAATCACCCACTCCACAGTCACCCTCAGCAGTGTCTAAGGGTCTGCGCAATGCCGTGATCGCTGGCGTGGTCAGTGGCTTACTTGCCGGCGTCGGCGGTTATTCCTTAGCTTCCTATAACGCCTGGACACCGCGCGCCGGCATTACCTTGCCCACAAGTCCAGGTGATACTTCACCAAGAGCTGCTAATTCAATCGCTGGGCTGGCCAAAGCCGTCTTACCTACCGTGGTTTCTATTGAAGTGTCTTCGAGCACGAGGCAAGGCAGCGGTTCAGGATTCATCATTCGAAGTTCAGCTAATGAGTCATTTATTCTGACTAATAACCATGTGGCAACTGGGGCTGGGTCGGGATCAAGAATCACAGTCACTCTCGCTGATCAATCGCAAGTGAACGCCACCATAGTTGGCACTGATCCTTCGTATGACTTAGCGGTCTTGCGAGTGGCAAAAGGAAAGTTGCCGGTGTCAAGACTTGGCAACTCAGATGATGTAGTTGTTGGCGACCTATCAATCGCGATCGGTTCACCTCTTGGTCTGAGCGGAACTGTAACTAGTGGAATCATCTCGGCTCTGAATCGTCCAGTTTCAGCAGGTGGTGAATCTGAGGCTTCATTCATTAATGCAATTCAAACGGATGCTGCAATTAATCCAGGTAATTCAGGTGGACCGCTAATTAACTCTCGTGGTCAAGTGGTGGGAATTAATTCTGCAATTGCCACTTTGGGTTCGTCATCACTTGGTGGTCCGACTGGAAGTATCGGACTGGGTTTTGCAATACCTATCAACCAGGCCAAACGTGTCGCTACGGAATTGATGGCCACTGGAACATCCACGCACCCTGTTATTGGGGTACTACTAGACGTCTCATATCAAGGAGTTGGCGCTTTGATTCAGGAGATAGTCGTTGGGGGCCCGGCCTCGAAGAGTTCACTAAAGGTCGGAGACATCGTTACGGCAATCGATGGGCAGCCAATTAAGAATGGCGAGGAATTGATTGTGCGAATTCGCTCTCGAGTCGCCGGAGATCGTGTTTCCTTACGCAGACAAGTTGGCTCGGATGTATCAATTGTCTTAGGCTCTCAAACAACAAAGAAATAGAAAATTGTTCTATTAAAGAATTCGAGGGTGATTCATGTTTGACATAGGTCTACCTGAATTCTTGGTGCTGGGAATTTTGGCGCTAATCGTATTTGGTCCAGATCGACTGCCTGAAATTGCGACAAAGACTGCCCGCGCTATCAAGGCATTGCGGATCAAAGCCAATGAGGCAACAGCTGAATTAACTGAGTCATTGGATTTGCCAGATTTGTCTGACATCGCCGGAAAAGTGCGTTCGGCAACACCTGCGGGAATGATGGCTAATGGCCTCAGTGGAATGCTCAATTCCAAAAAACAAGATGGTGGAATGGATGGCAATGTTGGGCAAAAATCGGCAAACTCTGTTCGCATTGATGGTGAACCAGCAACTTTTGATCCAGATGCTACCTAGTTAAAGAGTTTTAAGTTTTTTAAAAAAAGTAGATGGTACCGAAAATATTTACCAATGCAATCAGCATCAGTGCGGGAAAAAACTTCGCTAAATTCACCCGCAAAAGAATTAGGGCAAAAGGTAAATTGGCTAACGCCAATAACATCAAGCCCGCCGGCGCTAACACCACAATTCCTGACAGTAACAAGCCGGCTATCGTGATGAAACGACTGGTCTTCTTGCCGAGTCGTTGAGGTAGACCGTTAATGCCAACCTCTACGTCAGAATCAATGTCCTTGAGGCAATTGGCGAAATGTGCGGTAATCCCGAGCAAGGCAGCCCAGAGAAAAACCCAAACTGGAGGTTTAATTTGCGCGCCAACAAGAATAAAAGTCGGCAGTAACCCGAATGAAAGAGCAAAGGGTAACGGTGAGAACATATTGTTCTTAAAAAAGAAGTTGTAGGAGACTCCAGAACCAATTGCTAATAGGTGCAACGCGCCAGCTTTAAGGCCAAGTGGACCAAGAAGATTAATTGGCAAGCTAACTATTGCGGCTAATATTGAAAGTCGAGTCAGGGTTGAGGCTGTTATGGCTTGAGCAACTACAGGCTTTTCTTTTCTATCTTGCAAGATGTCGCTATCTGCATCGATCGCATCGTTGCTCCAGCCAATGCATAGTTGACCAACGAACACGATCAGCGCAATTGGCAAAGCAAGATTTAGTTGCCACGCCTTGGCCGTGAATGCCCCAGCCACGGCTGACACAAGTACGGTAGGCCCAAAATGTGACGCGCGCGCCAAAGCAAGGAAAAGTTTCATTAACTTAGAGCCTACTCATTTAGGACGGATGGAATCAGTAAGCTCGCACTGTTTTGTATAGGGGTCTTAAGCACAGAGAGTTGTTGTTGAAACTCAGTTCTTATGAGATATGACACAGTTCGCACTTTTGGTTCAGTGGTGCGTGTTTTCGCTGATAATTTAAAAAAAATGAAGAAAAACAAGTTATTAAATTCAAAGAACCAGTCTCAAATATTTGAAACGGCTAAAAAGCGTAATCCTTATATTGACCTTGCTCGCGGAATCGCAGCGCTAATTGTTGTCTCTTGGCATGTTCGTGGGGGAAATAGCGTTACTGATTTCAATGTCATCAACATTCACTACCTTGTTGTTGATTTCTTTTTCCTCATTAGTGGCTTTGTCTTATTCGATCAGATCGCCAAAATTTCAGCCGGACAGTTATCGCCTGCGCTTTTCTTATGGAAAAGATTTATTCGCCTTTGGCCTCTTATGTTCATCGTGGTTGTTGCTGCCTTACTCGTCAAAATCTCCCAGTCACTTTGTTTAGGTACAACGGATGGCGTATCGACTGCATTTGAATGTTCTGCGCAGAATATTTCAACTTGGTTAATTTCTGAAAATGGTTGGCTGTCGTGGTTGAGCGCTGCACTCATGCTTCAAATTGCAGTTGAGGCTTCAATATTTTGGTGTGCGCCGCTTTGGAGTTTGTCGGCAATCTGGTGGGCTAATGTGGTGTCGGCATTCACCTCAAGAGTCGGACGCTTAAGTAATATCTGGATTTTGTTTGGCGTGGGATTTATCTTATTGGCAATCGGTTTTGTTTTAGATCGTGCATTCATTGACTACTATGGCGAGATTTGGGGTATTTCCGCCCTAGGTAGAGCGCTTATTGGGTTCAATGGCGGTTTGATCATTCGCAATCATCTCAACAACAAGAGTTATCAATCCACGACTTACATCTGGATCTTGTCCGTAGTGGCTTTAGTTGTCTTCATGGTTATCGATCGCTACTCACTTGCAGCTGCCGCTTTTGTATCACCAATATGTCTGGCCCCATTGCTTGTGGCTTTAGCTAGTCAACCGGATGCGAAACTAACTATGCAAATGCGTTCATGGTTTTTATGGGCTGGAAAATTGTCATTCCCAGTTTTCATCTGGCATCGAGTAGTTCTAGAAATTTATTATGGCGCCAGCCAGAACATCCCAATTCTTGGCCAGGCGACCAGTACTCATTTTGTGCCTCGGTATTTACTAATCCTTAGTTGCACCATTTTGATCTCGATAGTGTCCCTGCAGTTCCTAGAACCGCGACTGAGACGATGGCTTGAAACATTTGGAAACCGGTTTTTCAGTTTCACCCGAACTCCAGTTGTGAGTCAGACTCTTACTTAGGCTGAACGCCTAAGTTCTTGCCGATAAGTCCACGACTGCGAGTGGTTAGTTCAAGAGCAATCTCTTTAAGCGCTATTGCAGCAGGCGCGTCTGGCTGGCTAAGTACCAAAGGTTCACCGGCATCTCCACCAACGCGCAGGTTTGGATCAAAGGCGATTTTGCCTAACAGCGGCACATCTACGCCGAGTTTGTCAGTTAGTACCTCGGAAACCATCCGACCACCACCAGCGCCAAACATGTCAATCGGCTCATCGCAATGAGGGCAGGCAAACGCCGACATGTTTTCGATAACGCCACTCACACGCTGCTCTAGCTGCGGCGCCAACATGCCAGCACGAATAGCAACATCAGCAGCTGCTGGTTGAGGTGTCGTAACGATAATCAATTCACTGGCGGGTAACAGACGTGCGGTACTGATTGCAATGTCACCAGTGCCTGGCGGAAGATCCAAAAGCAGCACATCTAGGTCACCCCACCAAACCTCGGCCAGAAATGATTCAAGATATTTATGAAGCATTGGCCCACGCATAGCCAGTGGCTCATGACGTCCCTCACGCTTAAGGGGAAGCATCGACATCACGCGCACACCAAAGCGTTCTGGGGGCATGATCATGCTGTCCACGCGCAATGGCGAAGCGGTAATTCCCATCATGTCTGGGATTGAGTGGCCATAAATATCTGCATCAACAATGCCCACGGATAGACCTTGCGCGGCCATAGCAACGGCGAGGTTTGTTGTAATCGACGACTTTCCAACGCCACCTTTACCAGAAGCGATGGCATAGATGCGTGTTAGTGATTCAGGTCGGTTGAAACGAATCTCTTTAGTGGGTCCTTGTAATTGTTCACGAAGGGCCGCTCGTTGTTCGTCACTCATGACATCGAGATCAACTTCAACGCCAGTCACACCTTCGACCTTGGAAACTGCATCCTTAACGCTCTGCACGATTGTGTCCTGCATCGGACAGGCAGAAATTGTTAGGAATACCCCAACAGTGACAACACCTTTGGCTGAGACTTCAACGCCTTTGACCATACCAACTTCGGTAATAGGTTTGCGGATTTCTGGGTCAATAACTGTTGATAGGGCAGCATCAATTGCGGTACGGGACAAACTCACGCGTTCTCCAAAGGGATTAAGTTTAGGCATTTTCTTCTGACGAAGAATCTTGTGATTTTGAGGTCTTAAGTAGTTCAGCAAATTCTTCGAGTAAGTCACGAATTTCTCCGCGCAAGTAATCTCGAGTGGCCATTTCACCTAGCGCTAATCGCAAGGATGCAATTTCACGAGTTAAATAATCAGCATCGGCCAGTAAGCGTTCGGTCTGATCGCGATCTTCCTTAAACTGCACCCGATCTCGATCGGCTTGTCGATTTTGCGCCAACAAAATTAGCGGGGCTGCATATGAAGCCTGCAACGATAAAACTAAAGTTAAAAACAGGAATGGGTAACCATCCACGGTCAGATTCTCTGGAGCGAAAATATTCCAAAGTACCCAAACAGCGATTGCAAGAGTCATATAACCCAAAAAACGCCAAGAGCCTAAGAACCGGGCAACTCGTTCGCTAACGCGACCAGCTGTTTCGGAATCAACTGAAGGACGAAGTGAACGACTACGCTCTAGCGGCTGATCCAAGCGTGGTCCACGTGAAGTCTTGCGTGCCATAATCAGCCCTCCTCATCTATCTCGTTTTCTCGCCAATTTTCCGGCAACATGTGGTCAATAACATCGTCAATTGTGACTGCACCAATCAAATGATCATTCTCGTCTACAACAGGTAAAGCCACCAAGTTGTAGGTTGCAAAATATCGAGCAACCTGACCGAGAGGTGCGCCAGGTCCGATTGGCTCGAGCGACGTATCCAAGATGCCTGAGACAAGAGCTGAAGGCGGCTCTCTAAGCAAACGCTGTACATGTGCCACACCTATATAGCGCCCAGTTGGGGTTTCGGTAGGAGGGCGCACAACGTAAGCCTGTGAGGCTAAGGCTGGAGACAACTCTGCAACACGCAAATGGGCTAAAGCCTCAGCGACAGTGGCATCCGGAGCCAGAATTACTGGCTCTGTGGTCATCATGCCACCGGCTGAGAAATCGTCATATGCCAGTAGTCGACGAAGGTCATCGGCTTCTTCAGGTTCCATGCCATCGAGATATTCTTGGGCTTGTTCAGGAGGCAGTTCGCTGAGCAAGTCGGCCGCATCATCAGGATCCATTTCTTCAAGAACCTCACGTGCGCGATCCATCCCCATGGCAGTCATGATTTCAACTCGATCATCCTCGGGAAGTTCTTCAAAAACATCTGCAAGTTTTTCTAGATCCAACCCACTAATGAGTTCTAGCCGGCGCTTTTGAGGCAATTCTTGTAAGAGATTCGCGAGGTCAGCAGGACGCATTTGTTCCACCGAAGCCAACAAAGAATCAACTGGTTGCTGTTCAGATTCAAGGAATAAGCCTGTGACTGCATTCCACTCGACGGTAGAAGTGGCACCTCGGCGACCAAAACCTGCACCATGCTCGCGAATAAAGATTCTGGAAATAACCCATTCGCGAGTGCGATCTTGGCTCATTGCGATGTCTTGAATGGTGACGCTATTTCCAGAGGAATTCAGAGTAACTTTACGGTCAAGAAGTTCGGCAATAACTAAAGTCTCTTCAGCTCGACGCTCAAATCGGCGCAGGTTCACTACTCCGCTGGTAACAACAGTGCCTGGGTCAATCGCGGTTACCCGCGACATCGGGACGAAGATACGACGCCTAGGCGCTACTTCAACAACTAAACCTAAAACGGTGGGGGCCTTGATATTAATTCTTGAATTTACAACTATGTCCCGGATTTTTCCGACCTGATCGCCTGCAGGATCAAACACAGAAGTCCCCGCCAGCCTGGCGAGGTAAATCCGAGAAGTTGTTGCGCTCACAAATGAAGATTACCGTTATTTCGCGTACTTATTGTCTTCCAAAGTGGTTGCACGTTGATTTTGCGAATCCGCATAAGCGCAAATCTGACATTTTCTCGCGTTCAAGTAGGCTCTTGGCAGATAGAAAGGGACTCGCCTAGTGAATGCGTCACTGCAAAATACTCGAGCCAGACGAACAGTTTTGGCTGTGCCTGGTTGCAGTACCCGCATGTTAGAAAAGTCCAAGTTGCTAAATTCTGATCAAGTTTTCCTTGATCTTGAGGATTCTGTGGCGCCTTTAGCCAAAAAAGATGCTCGCGAAAATATTGTCAAAGCATTAAATGAGGGCGGCTATGGTTCTCGAATCCGCAGTGTGCGAATAAATGGCACCGGCACTCAATGGTGTGATGCAGACATTGAAACTATTTTGGCAGGTGCGGGGCACAATCTTGACTCGATAATTTTACCTAAAGTCCAAACGGTAGAAGATGTTTCCTGGCTAGAGCGCCGCTTAGCAACATGGGAAGCAAGCGAAAATGTTGAACTCGGACAGATCGGAATCGAAGTACAAATAGAAGATGCGCTCGGGCTAATCAATGTTGAGGCAATCGCGGCAAGTTCAAATCGAATTCAAACAATAATTTTCGGTCCCGCGGACTTTATGGCGAGTGTGAATATGCGAAGCCTCAATGTTGGGGCACAACCCTTGGGTTACACCGAGGGGGATGCTTACCATTACGCCTTGATGAAGTTGCTTGTGGCTGGACGGGCATTTGGCAAACAAGTAATCGATGGACCGTACCTCGAGATAAAAGACTTAGTCGGGCTCGAGCTCAGCTCGAATCGTTCGGCTGCATTGGGCTTTGATGGCAAATGGGTTTTACATCCAGATCAAATTGATTTGGTCAATAAGATTTTTTCACCCGCTCAAGCGGAATTTGAACAAGCCGAATTGATTCTTCAGGCTTACGAATATCACACTTCTCAAATAGGCGGTCAACTTGGAGCAGTGATGCTGGGCTCGCAGATGATTGATGAAGCATCAAGAAAGATGGCCTTAGTAGTCAGCGCCAAAGGTCGTGCAGCAGGATTGGTTTCCGGTCACCAATTTGAGGTTGGTAAATAATGGTTGGACCTGGGACTTTTTTGGCGCGTATGTCACGGATGGTTTCGAGAATATCAATCTCGGGTCATAGCAATTTGGACATCCTTGATCAACCGGGCCCAGCGCTAATCGTTGTTAACCACACGACAGTTGTTGATGTCATTGTCGTCATAGGTTCCTTACATCGACTTGGATTTACCACTGATGGTCCTTGTGCTGGCACCTGCACACACCGTCGTCACATTAGGCCTGTTGGCACATCTGACATGTGGGACTTTCCAGTAGCAAAGCAAGTTTGTACTGGCAGCGGAATTATCCCAACGGATCAACATGACGGACGAGCTGCTTATCGCGCAGCCCTAGCAGCACTTCGCAACAACGAAGTTGTTCTTATTTATCCTGAAGGTGATGTCAAGATAAATGACGAAGCATCACCACGTTCCTGGCGCCCAGGGGCATCTGGATTAGCAAAAGCGGCAAAGATGCCTGTGGTCCCAATCGTTCACCACGACACCCGCAAGCTTGGCAATGGAACAGTAAAGCGAAGCATTCTGATGTCATTTGCGAGCGTTTTTCGTAGACCAAAAATTAAATTACATATTGGCGCACACGTTCACACTGGCGACTTAGATCATTTGAGTATCAGTGAAGTGACGGTTCGCTTAGAAGAGACACTATTTGATACTTGGCTGCAGTTAACAGGGCGCTAGTCACCGTCGGGATGCATGAACCAGCCCAACAAATTAATTCTCGGTTTGAGTGCTTCCTGAGCGAGTGCGATTGCGAGGTGCGCGCGGCTCTGTACGTGGTTCCTTTTTAGCAGGTTCGCTCTGAGCAGCGCGTGGCGCCGATGTTCGCTCGCCACGGCCACCTTGGCGCGAACTAGACCCGCTAGAGCGCGAGCCAGAACCGCCTTGGCGTGAACCAGACTTTTGCGCAGTCTGCGAACGGCGACCCTTGTTAGCGCCAGTTTCACCGAGGTCTTCGATGTTCTCGCCACCTAGACCTTCGCGTGTTTGTTGAGCATGTGGCAGCGCACCAGTTACCTCTTTTGAAATGCCAAGCCCGGTGTAGACATGCTCACTCGACGAATAAGTTTCGATTGGATCGTTGAAAGCTAAGCCCAATGCGCGATTAATCATTTGCCAACGTGCCATGTCTGGCCAATCAACCAATGTGATTGCTACCCCAGAGTTACCAGCACGGCCAGTACGACCAACGCGGTGGACGTATGTCTTTTCATCATCAGGACATTCGTAGTTGATGACGTGAGTTACATCCGCCACGTCAATGCCACGGGCGGCAACATCAGTGGCGACCAAAACATCAATCTTTCCAGAACGAAATGCGCGCAATGCTTGCTCGCGCGCGCCTTGACCTAAGTCGCCGTGAACTGGGGCAGCAGCAAAGCCACGTGCGATTAAATCATCGGCAAGTTTGCTTGCCGCGCGTTTGGTGCGACAGAAAACCATAGTTAGTCCGCGGCCTTCGGCCTGTAGAACACGAGCCACTAGTTCTGGCTTATCCATAGTGTGTGCTCGCCAAACATGCTGTTCGATTGCATCAACAATTGAAGTGTCATTTAGCGGATCTGCTGCACGGATGTGGGTTGGCTGAGTCATGTAGCGACGAGCCAAAGCCACAATCTGGCCAGGCATAGTTGCCGAGAACAGCATGGTCTGTCGACTTGCCGGCGTGCTGGCAACAAGTGTTTCAACATCAGGTAAGAAACCCATGTCCAGCATTTCGTCTGCTTCATCCATCACGAGAACTTTGACGGAACTAAGATCTAGATATTTTTGCTTCATCAAATCAATAAGTCGACCGGGAGTTCCAACGACAACTTCAATTCCATTTTTTAGGGCGTCAACTTGTGGTTCGTAAGATTTGCCACCGTAGAGACTTAAAACTCGAGCACCGATATTCTTGCTGGCTTTTTCTAAGTCGCTGGCAACTTGGATGGCTAATTCACGAGTTGGCACAACAACAAGAGCCTGTGGTTTTCCCGCATTCTTAAATTCTGACCACTGTTCGCTTTGTGGGGTGATGAGCTGAGTTAAAAGGGGAATACCGAAACCAAGAGTTTTACCGGTACCAGTTTTTGCTTGGCCAATTAGGTCTTGGCCGCCCATTGCAATGCCTAAAGTCATCTCTTGAATGGGGAAGGCATCGATAATGCCGTTTTCTGCCAAGGCAGAACAGATTGCTTGTGGAACGCCGAGTTCGGCAAACGTAGTGATAAGAACTCCTGAAAATAAACCGGCAAACACGCACATTTTGGTGGCCGACTTCCATCGTACCCGCTTTATCGCCTAGCCTTAGGCTTCGTGACTAGTCTTGCAGTTGTAGATTTACTCGGAGCCCTTGCTTATGGCGAGCTCGTATCCTTTGAACGCATCGCCAGCGATGCCCGTTTGGCCCCGGAATTGGGGGACAATATCGTCCTAGCCGGTATTGCCGCTACGGAATATTCCCACTTTGTCCAGGTTTGTGACCGACTTACTCAACTTGGCTTTGACCCGAATGAAGCGATGGAACCATTCGTTGCACCACTAAATCAGTTCCATGCCAACATGTCGACTAAAAATTGGTTGGAACGTGTGCTGATGGTCTATGTGGCCGATGGCATTGCCGCCGATTTTTACCGAGAGATGTCAACACACTTAGACGAGCAAACCGCTTTGCTTGTGCTACACATCCTGACTGATGCGGGTCAAACTGAATTCGCCGTCAGCCGCATTAGGAACGCGATTGCTAATGATCCTAAAGTTGCCGGTCGCCTTGCGCTCTGGGGCCGTCGTTTGATGGGGGAAATGATCAGCCAAGCAACGGTTGTTGCCTCAGCGCGCCCAGAGTTGCAGAAATTGTTTTTTCAAGCAGCAGGTAGCCCAGATGAAATTACAGCTTTTGTGAATCGACTAACTGTTGGCCATGCTCGCCGAATGGATGCGCTCGGTCTGGCATCCTGATTCGGTTATGCCGAAGCGAAGCCCACGCGACCCGAAGTCGGCGATCCGATTTCAACAAATGCGATTACGCCACCAGGAACCAACACGGTGCGACCTTTGTCGTCGGTGAGATTGAGTAAAGAAGAATTGGCAATTGCTGCTTCTACTAACTTCAAAACTTCTTTGTGAGATTCGTTTGTTTCCAAAGCGACATCGCGATTTGAATCTTTGATACCAATTCTAATTTCCACGATTTACTCCACTCGTTTACTTTCCTGTGCCTATAACTTTATGCCTAAAAGTGAAACTTTGTTGGCCAAAGCGACCCCGCAGGAACAAAAAACAGGGAAACAAGGTTGGATAGAGGTAGAGAAACTTAGGAGTTTTTATGTCGCTGCCACCTTTGGTAGAACCTGCTCTAGAACTAACCGTGGATGAAGTGCGTCGCTACAGTCGTCATTTAATTATTCCTGAGGTTGGTATGGCTGGGCAGAAGCGCCTGAAAAATGCTCGCGTACTTTGTGTTGGAGCCGGTGGGCTAGGTAGCCCCGCTCTTATGTACTTAGCTGCAGCAGGTGTTGGCACTTTGGGCATCCTAGAATTCGACACAGTTGATGAATCGAATTTGCAGCGCCAGATTATTCACGGTCAAAGCGATGTAGGCCGATCAAAAGCACAGAGCGCAGCCGAAAGTGTTAGCGAGATCAATCCTTACGTAAAAATAAATTTGCATGAAGAGCGACTTGATTCAAGCAACGTAATGGAACTTTTTTCCCAGTACGACTTAATCGTCGATGGCACTGACAATTTTGCGACCCGCTATTTGGTAAACGATGCCTGTGTCTTGCTAAATAAGCCATACATCTGGGGTTCGATTTATCGATTTGATGGTCAGGCAAGTGTGTTCTGGTCCGAATTTGGGCCCTGCTACCGATGCCTATACCCAGAGCCACCTCCGCCCGGCATGGTTCCATCGTGCTCCGAAGGTGGCGTGCTTGGCGTGCTTTGCGCGTCAATCGGCTCTATTCAAGTAACTGAAGCAATCAAGGTCCTAACGGGAATAGGCGATCCGCTTGTTGGATCTCTTATCGTTTATGACGCACTTGAAATGACGTACCGCAAAATTAAAATGCGCAAGGATCCGAATTGCGCAATCTGTGGAGCCAATCCAACAGTTACCGATTTGATTGATTACGAAGCATTTTGTGGCGCAGTCTCCGATGCTGCCGTTGAGGCAATTGTTGATTCCACAATCAATGTGCGCCAACTCAATGAGATGTTGCAGGCTCGAGAGCGTGGCGAAAGAGATTTTGTTCTTATTGATGTGCGTGAACCAGGTGAATACGAAATTGTAAATATTCCTGGCGCAATTTTGATTCCAAAAAATGAATTCTTGATGGGCGATGCTTTAACGAAGCTTCCGCAGGATAAGCAAGTTGTATTGCATTGTAAATCAGGTGTTCGTTCGGCTGAAGTTCTAGCAGTGGTAAAAAATGCTGGCTTCAAGGATGCGATACATGTTGGTGGCGGAGTCTTAGCTTGGGTCAGCCAGATTGAACCCGAGAAGCCTTCCTACTAAAGGTCGCCGGATTTTTGGAGACGTTGGAAGGCAAACCAACCTGGAATCGTCGGAATCCAAAAAGTCCAAAGCCTAAAGACAAGAGTTGCAGAAACGGCAACACCGGCGTCAATTCCACTTGCAGTTAGTCCGGCCGCGATCGCGGCTTCGACTGCGCCAAGTCCACCTGGTGTTGGCGCTGCTTGACCAAGCACGGCACCCGCGAGATAGACCAGTGAGATTGCCGCGATAGAGCCTTCGGAAGTGAACGCTCGCACCGAAGCAACTAAACAAGCGCAGTAGGCAAGATTGAGCAAGAGAACTCCAACGATACCAGTTGCCAATTTCCCAGGATTGTTTGCCAGCGAGGTAATTCGGGGAACAACTTGACCAATAAAGGGTTGCACTCGCTCGGTAACGAGTGTGCGAATTTTTGGAATTGTCGAAAGTGCTGAGGCAATTAGGGCAATTGAGATAGCAACTAAAATCGCGGTGCGAGAAGGTTTGAAAGTGAAATCTTTTGAAGTGCCGGCAGCGATAATCATTATCAGCAGCAAAATTAAGTGACTTAAGAATGCAAGAACTTGAGCTACTGCAACACTGGCACCCGCGAGAGAGCTAGGTAAGCGCTGTTTGTTTAGGTACCGAACGTTTATTGCGACCGATCCCAATGTTGGGGGAGCAACAAGGGTCGCAAATGAAGCAGCAAGTTGAGTTTGTAGAGTTTTCCAAAAAGATAATCGCTCAGGCACAACCCCGATTAAAGTCATAGTTGCCGCGAAATAAGTCATACAGGAGAAACCAAAACCAACCAGCATCCAGACTGGATTTGTTTCACGAATTAATTCAGGTAAATTCACTTGCCCAAGTTGGGTTAACAGGATGTACCCGGCAATAGTTCCGGCGGCGATAGTTAACAATGTGCGAGGTTTAATGCGCTCAATTTCAATTGCCTCAGTTGTTGCGCCAGCGGGTAAGAGTTTAAGGAGTTTGGCGCGCAGGTTGCTCAGCAGATCTTTGTTTGCCTTAACCTGCTTGCGGGTTCTGGATGAGAGCGCAACTGGTTGAAGGGCGGGTAAGGCCCTGGCCAATCCAGCGTCTCCTAGTATTGCGCGACCGGCAGCGATAGCGCGGTTTGGATCTGCTAACAATGACAAGGTCACTAATGCTTCGGCTAGATCAATTCGCAGCAGTACATCTGATGCCGCGATTGCAGCATCTTCAAGGCCGACTATGTAAACCCGCCCATCTGCGCCAAGCAAAAAGTTCTCGCTAGAAAGCGCTCGATGAGCAATGCGGGCAGCTTGAAGGTCGCGCACAATTTCCCAGCAACCAGCAAGTTCGGCATCGCCGAGAGCATGTTGGATTGTGTCAAATTGCTTACCTTGCACGTATTCGTAGGCAAGGACAGCAGCATCAGGTCCAACTTCGGCCACTGAAAGTAAGTGTGGGGTTGAAATACCAGCACTTGAAATTGCCCAACTGTTCAGAGTCATTCTTTCCAAGCGTGCTCGCATCGAAGTACCTGTGCCACCAGGATCATCGCGTAGGCGAAGTGAGCGATAAAGAACCGCCCCAAGTCCAGCACCCTCAAGGTCTCGGTCAAGCACAATCAGTTCGAGACGTTGTCCGTCAATTGTCGTGGCATCGTAGCGGCGACCCGATTGGATGACTTCACTTGCACGCAATATTTTCAATGGATGACCGAGTGCAACAAGAGTTCGTGCGATATCTCTGCCAGCTGGTCGAGTTGTGTCGGTGCCGAGTAAATAACGAATGAGCAATCCAACTGACCAGCCGGATAGCAAAGAAACGGCAAGCCCAGCGGCTGTGATACCGCCGCTGATGACGCTTGCTAATGCGATAGAGCTCACCACCACCGTGGATAAAACATTCCATCGATTTCGAGACATCATTCGAGAGACTGTTATGAATGAACTGAATCCGCCGAGTAAAACATTGAAAGGGTTTGCTTTGTCAAGATTCGTTGTACCTGAAAATGAAACGAGTAGCCGGTTTGATCCAAAACGCACCAACAACCATGAGGCCAAGGTGAGAACCAATGCCGTCAGGAACAAGCCACCAAATGCTTCAACAAGTTGGCGTGCCCGTCTGCGAACCAGAAGGTCAATTGAGGCTAATCCTGGAAATACTAGAACACTGAAACCACTAACAAGGTTCGCTAAAAAGATAAGCGCAGCAGGTAGGCGATTAGCGCCAATAGATATGTCTTGATCAATCCCACTCGTGGTTTGGTGGGCAACATACGCCAATAGCCCAACACCAGTGATGGCAAGTAGAGCAAAGGCTGCTCGAGCAATGTCTGCTGGCCGTCGCAAGCGGCGATCTAGGACGGAGTCTTCGACTACTAGGGGCATGGCAATTTGCGAATCGCTCACCAATACATCCCCACCTAAGCCAGCCAGAGTCTTAACTATCTCAATTTTGCCGTTTTTAGTCCAACAATGCGAAACTCTTGCGTTGTTTAATCGCTTTTGTGCATGTTTGTCGATATTTGTCACAGGCGCATGGTGGAATTGTTCCCAATGACAAAGTTAATTCTTGATCGCAGTGTTAAGCAAGATCCCGCCAAACCAGAACTCGATAGTGACCAGCTACTCGTTGTTGCCCACCGTGCTGGTGCTATGCGCGTGCTCGCCGGGCCAGGTACTGGCAAGACGACGACATTAGTGGCCGCAATGGCCGCTCGCCTAACGGGCCCAGACAAGTTGGCGCCCGATGAGGTACTTGGTCTGACCTTTGGGCGCAAGGCCGCTATTGAATGGCGCAATCAGGTTGCCACTGCAACTGGCGGTGGAGCTGTTCCCTTAGTTAGCACTTTCCACTCGTTTTGCTATGCATTAATTCGAAAATTTCAAGATTCAGAAAATTATCAGAACGCGACCCGCTTGCTTTCTGGTCCCGAACAACAACAACGCGCTCGCCAACTTTTTAATGATGCAGTCGTAGATCGTCGTATCGAGTGGCCAGATGAACTTGAGCCGGCGCTAAATACCAAAGGGCTAACCGAAGAAATCCGCGCTGTCATGGCTCGAACGCGTTCGTACCTCCTTGACCCAGTTGATCTTGAAAAATTGGGCCAAGAATCTCGCCGCGCGACTTGGGAAGCAATTGGCAGTTTTATGAACGAGTACTTAGATGTCCTAGATATGGAAGGGACTTTGGATTACGGCGAGTTAGTTCATCGCGCAGTAATTCTGAGTCATCGCCCCGATGTTCAAAAATATTTGCAGACAACTTTTAAAGCCATTTATGTTGATGAATATCAAGACACTGACCCAGGTCAGGTTGCACTGCTCAAAGCAATGGTCAATTCACAAACTTCACTTGTAGTGGTTGGCGATGTTGATCAGGCTATTTATGGTTTCCGTGGTGCAGACGAGTCAGGTATTCGTAATTTTCCGGATATTTTCCAGCCAATTTTTGGTACACCAGTAACTGATGTTGTACTCAGCACCTGTCGTCGATTCGGATCGCAGATACGTGAAGTTGCCAGTGCCGTAATCGGCGATCGAGTCCCGGCCGGATTTCAAAAAGCAGATATTGAAAGGCACCGTAAACCAAGTTGTCCATCGACTTCCCCAGGTCTAGTGGATCTATTAACGTTCGATTCCGATGGTGCTCAAGCCAGTCACATTGCAGATTTAGTTGCGCGTGCAAAAGTTCAAAATGAATATAAGTGGTCGCAGATGGCAATCATTGTTCGCTCTGCGGTCACAACTCTTCCGGCAATCTATCGAGCATTAGTTGCCGCAGGTGTACCAGTGGAGATAGCGGCTGACGAGATTCCGCTACACCTTGACCCTGCAGTGGCACCTCTAGTTACAGCGTTAAGAGTTGTTGACAACGAACGGGCACTCACCCCTGATGTTGCTTTGCTATTGCTACAGGGTCCACTCGCCCAGATTGATCCAATCGATATTCGCAGACTCGGTCAATATCTGCGCAAATTAGATGGAACGCGGGAACAAGCAGCGCGACCATCTGCACAGTTGATTTGTGAGGCGTTGGCCGACCCAAGAAAACTTATCGACATCGAGCCAGGTCGCCATGACAGCACAATCGCCACAATCACAAAATTGGGCAATCTTCTCAATGATGTTCGAAGCAAGATGCGCAAAGGTATGGGACCCGGTGTCGTCCTTTGGGAGATTTGGCAAGGCACAAACTGGCCAACACAACTTGAGCGTCAGGCATTTTCCTTTGGTTCCGCAAGCCAGCGCGCTAATCGTGACCTAGATGCCATTTGTGCTCTGAACGATTTGGCCAACCGATTTGTATCGCGCGGTCGAGGTAAAGACTTAACGAACTTCTTGGCTGAAATTGAAGCTCAAGAAATACCGGCGGGATCTTTGGCAGAACATGATGTCCGTAGCGATTCTGTGCGGCTTTTAACGGCACATAAATCCAAGGGTTTGCAGTGGAAGTATGTAGTAATCGCAGGCGCTCAAGAAGATTTGTGGCCAGACTTAAGACAACGTCAAACACTTTTACAGGCTGATCGTATTGGCCCCCGTCGCGAGTTGATGGCAACAACCGCACGAGAACTTTTGGATGAAGAACGCCGCCTATTTTATGTGGCTGTCACTCGAGCAATGAACCACTTGGTAGTAACGGCCGTTGATACATCGGCTAAAGAAGATGGTTCAGTCCCATCTCGATTTGTGCAGGACTTCAAGGATTTGTTGCCCACTGAAAATGTGCGGCACTTACCGGGCAGACCTTCTCGACCACTGAGCGTTGATGGTGTTATCGCGGGATTGAGAAATGAATTAAGTAACTCAGAGAACTCACTAGCAATGCGCAAATTAGCTGCACATCAATTGGCAATTTTGGCGCAACAAGGCAGTGACACATTTAGGGCAGCGAATCCACAGAATTGGTGGGGAATCAAAACAGTCACTGAGAATTCGAAGGCACCAAGCGAGCCGATTTCGTTGTCTCCGTCGACAGTGCGCGCGATTGAAAAATGTCCCGCTCGTTGGTTCCTAGAGCGCCAAGTGCAAGCAACTTCCCAAGCAGAAACTGTGATGGTCTTTGGCAATGCAATTCATGCGATTGCCCAAGGCTTGCAGACTAAAGAAATCCCATTAGACATGGCAGCGATTGATCAAAAGCTAGATCGCCTGTGGCCTGGGATGGGTTATGAAGCGCCTTGGGAATCTCAGCAGATGCGGACAGAGGCACATGTTGTGTCAGGCCGGCTATTTGCTTGGCTAGTACAGCAAGGTGAAGTCGACAGTGTCGCCGAAGCAGGCTTGGCAATTAAGACTTCGGTGAACACAACGAATCCAGATGGTGCGCCTCGCGTAATTCAATTGAGCGTAAGTGGGCGAGCAGATCGAATTGAATTCCAAGCAGATGGAGTTGTTGTTTATGACTTCAAGACTGGGCGCAACCCGATGGATAAGAAGGATCTACCCACTGATATCCAGTTAGCTCTCTATTCCTATTTGGTGAAGTCAGGAAATTATGAAGATGGCGCATCTCAAAAGTCGCTAGCACCTGAGACACATGTCAAGGGTGCCGCATTAGTGCAGTTGAGATCCTCGCCAAAAGACCAAAAGGATTTGCCGGTCGTTCAATTTGTAAATGCCGGTGATCACGATCAAGATTCAGAAGTTTCGCTAGAAGAAAGACTAGCCTCGGCTGCCTCAATAATTCTTGATGAAACTTATGAAGCGCGTTATGAAGAACAAAAATGCCGAAAATGTCCTGTTCGAATCATGTGCCCTGCGGTACCAGAAGGGCGACCAGTACTGTGACAAACACCCGAACGATAGATGACCTGAAAAAAATAATTGGTTTTGCGCCCTCTGCTGAGCAGTTAGCTGCCATCACAGCCCCACTCGAACCTGGAATGATTATTGCTGGTGCTGGTACGGGCAAAACTACGGTGATGAGTGCTCGCATTGCTTGGTTGGTCATGACTGAACAAGTTGCCCCAGAGAAAATTCTGGGACTCACATTTACAAAAAAAGCATCCCACGAACTCTTGACTAGAGTGCGCCAACTCCTGCCGAAGGCTATGGCATTTGTCGGCGATTCTCAGGTGCGAATTGATGCAGGCGAGCCGACCATCTCGACATACAACTCCTTCGGTGCACGCTTGCTAAAAGAACATGGTTTACGGCTTGGCTATGAACCGGATGCCCGCGTTGTGGTTGATGCGACGCGATATCAGCTTGCTATGAGAGTAGTGCGCAATACCTCGGTGGACCTTGGCGGATTGGGATTTAATCCCGTTGATGCCGTTACTTTGATGATGAAACTAGATGAGCAATGTTCAAATTATTTAGTAGAGCCAAGCAAGGTCATTTCCAGCGATCAAGCCCGAATCGCACATTTATCTGGCTTAGAAAAAACCCAAGCGCTAACTTTTGAAATGATTGAAGCAAGCAAAAAGCGCATCGCGCTAGCACTTCTCGTCGATGAATTTCGGGCCGCTAAAAAAGCGAATGCGATTATTGATTATTCGGATCAGATTAGGTTAGCTGCTTTGGCAGCGTCTTCCTCGAGTCAAATGTGCGATTTGCTCAAGGAACAATTTCAAGTTGTCTTACTCGATGAATATCAAGACACATCTTTATCTCAAAAAGTTCTCCTGCAAAAGTTATTTGGAGATGGTCACACAGTTATGGCTGTGGGAGATCCCTGTCAGGCTATTTATGGTTGGCGTGGAGCAGAAATCAGTAACATGGAGAATTTTGCATCAGACTTTCCACGAGTGGTTGATGGCGTCGCTACGAAATCAGCTGACTATAAATTGTCGGTGAATCGTAGATCCGGAAAGAATATTCTGAGCGCGGCAAATAATATGAGTGACTCTCTCAGAGTCATCCATCAATCAATCATCGAACTGGTGGTGGGGGATCAAGACCAAGTGCCTGGTGAAGTTCATGTTGGGCAGTTCTCTACTTTTAAAGATGAGGTCGAATGGATTGCTGACCAGGTTGCCCGAATAAAGCCTGACAAATCATGGAACGAAGTAGCAATCTTGCTGCGCGAGAAGAAAAATACTGGTTATTACGTAGAAGCGCTTGAGCGTAGAGGTGTCCCAGTTCAAGTAGTCTCCCCGGATGCTCTCATTAATCTGCCAGAGGTGCGTGAGGTTGTTTCCTACCTTCAAGCAATCGCTGAACCTACTGCAAATGGCGCTTTAGCAAGAATCCTGATGGGTCCCCGTCTTCGCATTGGAATGCGCGATATGGCCGCCTTAGGTAAATACGCCCGTGGCTTGGTTTACAAACAAGATGATGATGCAGGAATTGATGTCATTTTGGACCGTGTCGTTGCTGATGTCGAGAAAAGCGAAAGGGTCAGCCTCCTTGATGCTTTAGAGCTTGTTGGCGAAGTGCGAGCTATTGATGTCTCCGATGAAGCGCGTGCCCGCATGTCTGCTTTGGCAAACGAGTTGCGGACCTTGCGCAGATTCGCAGGGGAATCAGCAATCGATGTGATCAATCGGGTTATAAAGGTAACTGGTATCGGTGTGGAATCTATGTCGCGCGCACATGGTGCTGGCGGAACACACTTTGATCGTTTAGCATCTCTGATTGACCTTGCCGGGGAGTTCCGTAGTCTCGATGGCGATGCAAGTTTGCCGGCATTCTTGGCTTACATTCGAGATAGCGAGCGATTTGAACGTATTCCTGATTCCGAAACGACCTTGAGTCAAAACGCCGTTGTTATTATGACTATTCATCAGTCCAAGGGTTTGGAATTTCCGTATGTTGTGATTCCGGAAATGACTTCAGGGGTATTTCCAGGCAGCCCTAAGGGCGGACAATGGCCAAAGCGCCCCGAGTTCTTACCTCAAGACATTTTGCCTAAGGTTCTTGATGAACGCTTACAAGCATTTCCGGCAGCAAGCGGGCCGACCGCGACTGATTTGAAAAAGTACATCGCAGTCGTTAAAGAATTACACGTAATTGATGAGCGACGCCTGGCCTATGTCGCTATCACTCGTGCCAAGCATCAGGTAATTGCAAGTTCTTCATGGTGGGGCATGACTCAAATCAAACCGCGTGGTGCTAGCGAGTTTTTACTCGCCTTGCGCGAACATGCAACACACTTATCGCATTGGCAGGATCAACCTGAAGACAATGCGGTGAATCCGCTTTTAGGCACAGAGGAATTTGTTCCCTGGCCAGTTGCAGTAGAAAGCGCTGGGTTTGATCTTCTGCAAGAACAAGCAAAGCTAGTCAAAGATTGTGAAACCCTCGAACAAGACACGCTATTATCATCCTTGTCTGCGCAGGAATTACTTTTGGCAAAGCAATGGCAAGCGGATGTTGATGCTTTGCTGGCACAGTCTCAACTCGCGATTGCGGATGAAAGACTCGTGCGACTACCTAGTTCATTATCAGCCAGTCAAGCTATGGCATTTGTGCGAGACCAGGACTCGTTCCTTAGATCACTTGTTCGCCCGATGCCACGTAAGCCATCTGCTGCTGCTGATCGTGGGACGACTTTCCATGCCTGGGTTGAGGATTTCTTTGGCCAACGCCCATTAATTGATGATGATCAATTGCCTGGTGCGATGGATTCACAAATCTATGATGATGAGCAACTTGAAGCATTAAAAAAATCCTTCCAAGAAGGGTTATTTGCCGACCGCGTTCCATTCGCGATGGAAAAACAATTTGCACTTTTGGCTGGCTCTCATACTTTGCTAGGTCGTGCTGATGCGGTATTTCTTGGTAGCCTCACGGACCCTAATAAACCAAATCACTGGAGTGTTGTGGATTGGAAAACAGGTTCACCAGGTTCAGCCGATCCATTGCAACTGAGTATTTACCGACTTGCGGTCGCCGCAATTTTACAAGTTGCCCCAGAGCAAGTGGATGCTGCCTTCTATTACGTTACGAGCCAAAAAATCGAACAGCCAAATCAATTCTTGAGTTTGGCTGAACTTTCGCAATTGCTTTAGAGCTCTAAGTCAACAGTCAAGGCACAGTGGTCGCTGATGCCGAGTGAAATAGCGCGTGCAGATTTTTGAGCTCTAATTACAGCACCTTTACGAATGCCACGACTTAACACATGGTCGAATTGGATCTTTGGTTTGTTCACTGGGTAGGTGGCAATTTTCGCCAATGAATCCCAGCCTGTAATGAACTTAGGAAGCCCGCTAGGCAAATTGAAATCCCCAAAGAGCAACGTAGGCATTTCAAATTCCGCCAGCCTACGCGTGATTGCTCGCAGTTGTCTCACATTAAATCCAGGGACAAAACTTAAATGGGTTGTAGCCACCATTATTGGTCCGCCTGGGCAATCTACTTGAGCGATCAATGCAATTCTCGGTTCATCGGCAACTTTCATGATCTGCGCGCCTTTTGGTCCGGGAACTAAAAGGGGTAGTGAAATAGGTGCTGGGGCAAAGCGCATGACTTCGATGTGACTTAGCGGATAACGCGAAGCCAGTCCGATTCCGTAATGAGCCTCACCAGATCCGTCACCGTGTGTGTGGCTATGGATCGATTCATCATGTGCCTTTGTCCACTCTTGTCCAGGTGTGCCAACAATGGCTGGGGCAAAAAACCAGTAAGGCATATTCAGGGCCAGTGCGACAACATGTGTTTGGTGGCTCATTCCACTGCGAATTTGGTCCCGATCAACTTCTTGCAATCCGATTATGTCCGCGCCTGTTAATAAAGCCTGATGCCCAAGATAGTTCTGAGCAGTCACGCCGGTAGTGGACACTGCATGTAACAAATTCCAAGTAGCTATTCTCACCATTGCAGGTTACTGCTGTTGGGCCAGGTAGCGCATCACCTGTACTAACGACGATGCGCACAGGTGCAAATAAACGTAGGCTTTTGGTGTGGACTTGATGCAGGATTTGGCGCTGGCTAGATTCACCGTAGATCGTGCGGTGGCTGTGCGGAGCAATCCAGATTGGCTGACCGATGCTTGGCAGTCATCGCGAACACGAGTTTTAATTGTGCGCGAAGGCAAAATACCAGTAACCGATGAATTGTCGATTATTTGGGTTAAGCCAGAATCTTTGAGTTTCAATGTAGTTGATTTCCCCGAAGCGGTGATGCTTTTGGGAATTGATGACGACCACACATATGTTGCTTTACTTGGCTCGAATGAGGATTTATCGGCTACGGCTTGGGTTAGTGTTCGCGACACTGGATCGCAAATGACAACTCGCGATGTTGGGCTGGCGGTAACTGCAACAGCCTTAGAGGCTTGGCATCTGGGTCATATCTATTGTCAGAAGTGTGCGGCGACAACACAGGTTCAAAATGCCGGGTGGTCTAGAAATTGTCCGAATGATAATTCCACGCATTTTCCACGCACTGAACCGGCCATGATTGTGGCAATTGAAGATACATCGGGCCGGATCTTGTTAGGCAGGCGTGTTGGGTGGGAGCTATCTTGGTACTCAACTTTGGCTGGATTTATTGAAGCGGGCGAATCTTGTGAAGCAGCGGTTGTCCGTGAAGTTTTTGAAGAGTCTGGCATAGTTGTCGAACGAGAATCGCTTCGCTATCTGGGTAGTCAGCCTTGGCCATTTCCCGCATCATTGATGATGGGTTATCGAGGGTTAGCACTGACAGAAGAGATCACCGCCGATCAAAATGAGATGTCTGATGTGCGATGGTTCACTCGCGAAGAATTTGTTGCTAGTTGCGCTAATAAGACTCTGCAACTGCCTAATCCCACCTCAATTGCTTGGCGTCTGATTGAAAATTGGTTTGGTGAAACATTGCCTCGAAGTTGGAGTCGGGTATAAAACGCCGAACACAATTTGGTTTAGATTTACTACTAGAACTCTTTATAAAGTGGAGGAAGTTATGGATGCTCAAGTCACGATGTACAGCACACCTTGGTGTGGCTACTGCCAGCGCTTGAAGGCCCAAATGGGGCGCGAGGGAATTGCTTACAACGAGGTAGACATTGAACAAGACCCGGATGCCGCAATCTTTGTGATGGGTGTCAATGGTGGCAACCAAACGGTTCCGACCTTGCTTTTTGCTGATGGAACAGCCAAAACTAACCCGAGTATCGCTGAAGTGAAAGCTCAACTCGGCCTTTAAATCCACAAACCAAGCACTGCGGGTGCAAACACTTGAGCAGGCTTGGGAGAATAGGCAAATGTCACACATATTGGATTCACTCGACGAACAGCAACGCGCTGCTGCTGAGTGCATTTCTGGTCCCGTGGTGATCTATGCAGGTGCTGGAACTGGAAAAACTCGAACCATCACGCATCGCATTGCTAACGCAGTTGCAAGTGGGGCACATGATCCAAGCCAGTCTTTGGCAGTAACTTTTACAACTAGAGCTGCAGGCGAGCTGCGTAATCGCCTTGGGTCGCTAGGCATACCTGGCGTGCAAGTTAGAACTTTTCACAGCGCCGCATTGCGCCAGTTGCGCTTTTTCTACCCGAAATATTTCAATGCTGGTTTGCCTCAACTTGTGCCGAGCAAAATTCGCTATGTATCTGATGCAGTTGGAGTTGCCCGAGTAAAGAGCTCTAAGGAAACTTTTCGCGACATCGCCGCAGAGATTGAATGGGCGAAAGTAAACATACTTTCTCCAGATGCCTACAGAACCCAAGCAATTGCAGCGCGCAGGCTCGTATCAAGTGAAATTTCAATCGAAGACATTGCAAAAGTTTATGAAATTTATCTAACTCTGATGGATGAAGCCAATGTAATGGATTTCGAAGATGTGCTTTTAAATATGACCGCGCTGATGGAAAATTTCCCTGAGGTGGCCGCTACAGTTCATAAACAATATCGCCATTTCACGGTAGACGAATTTCAGGATGTTAGCCCAGTTCAGTTTGAACTTTTGGGTCAGTGGCTTGGACAACGAGATGATGTTTGTGTGGTTGGCGATCCAGCGCAGACTATTTATTCATTCTCGGGTGCAACTTCAACTTATCTAACTAATTTTAAGAATCATTTCCCGCGCACTTTGGAATTTCAGTTAACGCATTCTTATCGAAGCACCGAAGAAGTAATCTCGTTAGCTAATCAAATCCTTACTAAAGATGCCTCAAATCCAGTTCGACTCGCGACGACCAAGGGTAAAGGTCCGAAAGTCACCTCAACTGCTTATCCGGATGATGAAACTGAGGCACAAAGTGTGGCAGCACAGGTCCGTGAGCTGATGAACACTGGCGTGTCAGCACGAGAGATTGCTGTGCTTTATCGGATAAATAGCCAGTCTGAAATTTTGGAAGCAGAACTAGGCGGTCTCGGGATTCCAGTCACGCTGCGAGGCGCTGAAAGATTTTTCGAAAGGCCCGAAGTTAAGTTAGCGCTTTTACATTTGCGCGCTGGCATGGTGGGGCTAGCCACACCAACATTGGTTGAGACAGTTAAAGATCTATTGGCGGTTATCGGCTGGAAACCGAAGGCCCCAAGTGCTGGTCGCGCCGAGCAAGAAAAGTGGGAATCTTTGAATACCATTGTTGAACTCGCCCAAGATGCCCAGGCGCGTGATGCTAAATCCACATTGGCTGATTTTGTTTTACTTCTAGACAAGCGCAATGAACAAGAGTTTGCCCCGAGTGCCAATGCAGTAACGCTTGCTTCTATTCATGCAGCCAAAGGCCTTGAGTGGGATGCGGTATTTGTGGTGGGATTAAGTGAGGGTTTACTTCCAATTTCACACGCGCAAACACCAGCAGATTTCGCCGAAGAGCGCAGACTTCTTTACGTCGCAGTGACTCGCGCTCGAACTTATTTGAGGCTGTCTTGGGCAAAATCTCGTCATGCAGGCACTAAAGGCTCACGGGTAGAGTCAACACTTTTGCGCGATTTAGATATTTAGTTTCTGAAACCCTGGTATCCACTTTTCAAACTCATCACGAACTGAAAATTCTGCTTCTAATTGGCAGAGAACACCGATGCTGCCAAGCCAAACCCGATGAATAAGCAAGTAATCAGCCGGCAGATTAATCTTCAAGCCCACCGCCCAGTCTGGGTTGCGCGGATCGCTGGTTCTGCTGAACTGTTCACGAATCCAATCGCGACTGTGCTTAAAGCTCTGATTTTGAGCTGGCTCGGTAAAGGGTGCCAAGTAATCCAAAAGAGATTGTGGATCTATTTCGATTCCTGGCCTGATGAAACCTGCATCTCTTAAGCCATCCAGAACAGTCTGTGAGTCCCCAGACATCGCGATTGTAAGCAAAGTGCCCATTGTGCTTGGCAAGCCGTCAGGAAGGTCTGCGCTGGCACCAAAGTCCAGGGCAACGAGGCGTCCATCTGTTGTTACTTTGAAATTGCCTGGGTGCGGGTCGGCATGGAGTAATCCAGCACGACTTGGGCCGCTTAATAAAAACCTTAGGTACAACTCTCCGATACGATCTCGTTGCTCGGAAGTTCCTGATTCAATAATTCGAGCGAGAGAAATACCATCGACCCATTCGGTTACGATCACTTGCTCGCAGGCAGCAAGCACATGGGGAACTACAAATTCAGGATCGCCATCAAAAGCGGCGGCAAAGCGTCGTTGAACTCTTGACTCATGCAAGTAGTCCAGTTCTTCACTTATTCGAAGACGAAGCTCATTCAATAAGGCTTTGACATCTATCCCAGGCAAGAGTCCAGCAAATAGCCGACCGAATCGTGCGAGTTGGTTTAGGTCAGCCATCAATGCGCCGGCAGCACCAGGGTATTGGACCTTTACGGCAACTTGTCGGCCGTCATGCCAGATGGCTCGATGTACCTGTCCAATGGATGCTGCTGCAGTTGGTTCATCATCAAATTCGGCAAATCGATCTCGCCAATCATCACCAAGGTTTGCGCGCAGCACGGCATGGACTGACTCCAATGGCATAGGTGGTGCAGAATCTTGCAGCTTAGTTAACGACTCACGATATGGGGCGGCAATTTCCTCAGGCAGTACCGATTCAAAAACGCTCAATGCCTGACCGAATTTCATCGCACCACCCTTGAGTGTGCCAAGTACGCCAAAAATCTGTTCAGCGGTCCGAGTTTGGGCGTCTAACAATGCATCTTGAGAGGTAACGCCAGAAAGCCTGCGTCCTGCTCCAAAAATTCTGCGACCTGCATGTGAAATGGGTAGTGAAAAAATTCTGGCAGTGCGAGTAAAAGAACTTTGAGGAAGTATGGCCACATTCCAATTGTTAACTAGTCGTGTTCCAACCGCATCCGCAGGCAGGATGGGGTTCATTCCATATGTTTTGAGTAAGTCCGTCAGGCCAGCTATTAACTTCAATCAGGTTCGCTTGATTCTTCGCGCTATCAAACCATTCGCTCACGCTGGCGGCAACTTTCAAGGCGGTGCTCATTACTAATCCCGTGGGGGAAACATCTGCAGACGTCCGCCCAATAAGTTGAGCACACACAATTGGCCAAGCCGGATCGCGATCAGTCAGATAACTATGCATACATCGAATGCAACCATTTATACCAGGCTGAATTATTGAACTCTTCATTGACTTTGACCCAGCCAATGTGGCAAAAATATGGGGAGTGTCACTTGTCAAACAGCTATCAGATTGATCGGGACTGATCCATGGGTAGTCAGCCACACAATCTGGTGCGAGGATTTTCAGCCTATGCGCTTGAGAATTTTGATTACTCCCAGTTCGCTGAGTGGCTCCTGCTTGAACTCTCTCAATTAGTTGCATCGCTACTTTGTCACGACGCATTCCAATATCTATTCGACTTGCACCCCAAGCGCTCAAATCACTCGCAGTAATTAGCTGCTCATCTTTGACAAATATTTTTTGAAAACCGCCGGTTGCCAGAAGCAGTGCGATGGTCATACCCAGTCGGCCTCCACCATAGATGTGAATATCTGCGCTGAGTCGATTCGTAAAATTAGTAGCTGGATGGGATAGGTCACGCTGTGCTAAAAACCGAGCATCGGAATTATGCAAAACAGCATTTTTCTTTATGGAGATTTCACTAGATTGAAAATCTTCTTGCCCAACAAGCAAACCTTGATTTGATAAGAGATTCAACAAATTGCAAATAGTTTCGCGGCCGCTCGCTACTTGAGTCATTTCATCAATTACATTTTGCATAGTTCTAGTTCCGTCACAAAGTTCCAGAATGCGCTTTCCAATCTGGGCATCAACAATCAATGACTTTGTTGGATCGATACCAATCTGAATCTCATGTTTATTGCGCCACAAAATATGGACCCCGGATTTAATTGCAAGTTTTGTTGTCATAAACAAACAGTTCAACTTGGAGGCTGTGAATTTTTTAAGCCGTCAACAGAAGTTGTGTGCTAACTGTTGGTTGCAAATTTTGGAACTAATTCTGTGCTGATTCAATCTATTTTTTCTCCACAACACGTACTGGGGATAAGTCCACGTATTGCAAGGTATCGCTCGGTAACACACAAACTTGTTAACAGGTTTTGCACCCTTAATCCCCAGATGTACGTGGCGATTTCCCCATGTCATCCACAACTTCATCCACAGGGGAGTCCAGCTAGTTCGACGAAATCATTGTCTGCCGCAAGCAAACAGTCTAAGTTTTCATGAGTTGAAGCTCTCGAGATAACGAGCCGACGTTCGCAAGGGGAAGGCGAACGAGCGAGCACGCGCCTCGAGAGCTTCACTTTTTTGTCCGTCAATTGGGTTAACCTAAAACCTATGTCCGCCCTCGAGAGTTCATCATTTTTTGATGACGCTTGTGATTTGGGCCAAATGTTCGATGATGAAGGGCAACTCAATCCAGCCTTAATTCGAGAATATGCTGAACCATCTTCGGTTGAAAATGCAGAAGCACTCACGACAAATACCAAAATTGAAATCCGTTTCAGCGCCCGACGTAAGCGTTCTGTATCCGCAGTGCGTGAAGGTGATCGGATCATTATTAATGCACCAAAATCGATAGCAAAAGCGGAACTTGATTCAATTGTCACCGAGTTGGTGGCCAAATTGGATTTGCGGAAGGCTTTGTCCACGTCCCATGAGGAACTTGAAAAGAGAGCACGCCAACTGAGTGTGCAATATTTACATCTTGATCTATTTGAGAAGCATCCAAAGGGTGTGACTGTGAAATGGGTATCGAATCAAAATTCAAGATGGGGTTCTTGTACTCCAGCTACAGGCGCAATACGCATTTCGCATAGATTACAAAAGGCTCCGCACTATGTGATTGATGCTGTCGTCTTACACGAATTAATTCATTTACTTGTGGCCAATCATGGGCCGAAATTCCAGGCTCTTATGGAAAGTTTCCCTGAACATAAAATGGCCCAAGAGTTTCTCCGAGGATATTCATTGGGGGAGCAGAGTAAGTAGATACATCGCACAAGTCGATGAAACTTACTAAACGAATTATTCGACCGAAGGCTGCTGGGGATCCTCGGCAGGGCCGGGCGTTTCCATTGCTTTATCCAGGTCGCTCATCAAGTCATGTGTTTGACCAGCGATAAAGCCTTCATTGTTGTCAATGTCATCTGCATTCGGCAACAAATCTGGATGCAACCAGAGCGCATCACGATTCACGATTCCTCTTTCGCGGGTTAGCCCAACCCATAATTCATTTGCCTCACGCAAGCGTCGGGGGCGAAGTTCCAGGCCCACTAGTCCTGAGAATAATTTCTCAGCGGGTCCGCCAGCAGCACGCCTGCGCCTGAATGTTTCTTCAAGAGCCACAGCACTTGGCAGACGATTTGAAATCGCTGATGTGACAACTGTTGTGACCCAACCTTCGATCAGCGCTAACAGAAGTTCAAGTCGGGCCAACGCAGCAAGTTGCTCAGGTGAAGTTGTGCCTTCAAATAGTTCTGAACCCAAAGTTGTTTGCATCGATTCCAAATCTTGAGGATTACTTTCGGAAATTATCACTTCAATCTTGCTGGTATCAATTTTCACTCCGCGAGCGTAGTCGCCAATTGCAGTCAGTGCTTGCGACCTCAGCCAAGGTGTATGAGCGAATAAGCGTTGATGTGCCAATTCTCGTAGTGAGATATAGACCAAGACATCTGCACTCGAAATTGACAAGTCTTTTGAGAATTCATTTATGTTGGCCAGGACGAGAATTGGATCCGAGTTCTCTGTTAACGGGATTCCGACATCGCTAAATGACAGCACCTCGGTAGACATAGTTGCCAGCACCTGACCAAATTGATTGCCAAACATCGTTGCACCCATTGAGCGTGCCATGCCCATGATTGGACCCAACAGTTCGGATAAATTCTGTGAACTAAGGAGCTCGCGCATCGAGGCAGCGGCTTCTTCGGGTAATCCTGCGAGGAGCTCTTCGGGAAGTTCCACACTCTGTCCGTCTTTACCTTGAGGAAGAATTGAGGTCATCGCATTCGAGATGCCTTCAGCGACTGGCTCAACTATTAACTTCCAAACATCGAATGTCCTGTCTAGCCATTCGCCACGCGTGGATGGCAGAAGAGGAATACCAAGACTAGGAAAACTTGTTGCGTCGTTTAGCCAGATTTCCGCTAATTCATTTGCAGATGCGATGGCAGTTTGTTGATCTGAGGTTATTTTGGGATCTCCGACTTTATTCAGAGCTTGCCTGCTGGTCTGATTTGCAGTTAACCAATCAACGGCATCGGTATTCTCGGATCCACTATTGCGCAGCATGCGCCCAAGATTTTCAAACATTGCCGCTAGGCCATCATTATCGTTTCCGCCTGGGGAAAAACCGAATGGAATCGACATCTTGACCTACTTTTCTGTCTGATAATGCATGTGCGCTACACATCAAGCGTAATCCTGCTGTTGGCATTGTGTGGGTTTATCGAATACGCCTATGGCACAATTCACAAATTGATTAACTAACGTAAAGTAGATGATGTAGTTAGATTTCTTGATCGAAGTTGGGCGCGGAGGTGCTTTTAGTTTTGCGGCGTTTTATTCCGACCTTAAGCGCCTCAGTGTTCCTCTTGGGGCTCGTTGGTGCAGTGGTTAACGTTCCATATGTATTGTTGTCGCCAGGACCAGTTTTTAACACCCTCGGTGCAGATCAGGGTAATCAATTAATCTCAATCACGGGAACAAAAACTTATAAGACCACTGGTGAACTGAACATGACCACAGTATCTGAAACAGGTGGGCCTGATGAGGGAATCAGTTTGCTTCAAGGAATCTTTGCGCTCTTGAATAATGAAAATGAAGTAATTCCGAGAGAAGAAATTTATCCGCCAGGAGAAACAGCTGAAGATAATTACATTCAAAGTGCGGAGGATTTCAGCCTCTCTCAAAGTGATGCAATAGCTGCCGCTATGGGCTACTTAAACAAGCCGTTACGCCAAGATGTTGCAGTCACTTCAGTGAAACATAATGTTCCAGCTACAAACAAACTTAAAGCGGGCGATCATATCCGGCTGATTGATGGTGTGATGATGAAAACACCGAAACAAGTCGTCTCAGTAATCCGCGCAAGCCCAATAGGCACAGTTTTCAGTTTTGAGGTTTTGCGAGGGGCTAAGAAAGAAGTTGTAAAAATAAAGTCTGGAGCATATCCGGACGACCCATCAACCAAGGTGGACGAAACTAAGATTCCATTTATCGGCATCGGGGTAGACATGCTCTATTCAGCAGACTTCACAATCGACTTTGAGCTAGATGATGTCGGCGGACCTAGTGCTGGCGCGATGTTTGCCCTCGGCATTATTGATAAATTGACGCCCGGGTCATTAACAGGTGGCAAGATTATTGCTGGAACAGGCACAATCACGCCGACTGGAAAAGTGGGACCTATTGGTGGAATCGCCCACAAATTAGTTGGCGCGAAACGTGCGGGTGCGAAGTTGTTCTTGGCTCCGAACGCAAATTGCGACGAGGTCTTAGGTCACATTCCTGCTGGATTAACGGTCACGCCGGTTACGAACATAAGCGGAGCAGTCAGGGCAATTGAGGGGTTTAACAAGGGTATAGAAATTCCTGAGTGCTACGACAAATATCCTTCCGTCAATAAAAAATAAAATTTATCGCGCACCAAATAATGGTCCGAGACAAAAAGGAGCGAAAATGAAAGAAATCTCAGCACAGGAATTAGTCAACATTGCAGAGAGCGCGACAGTGCTCGATGTTCGAGAAACTTTTGAGTACATCGATGGTCATTTTCCTGGAGCGATTTTAATGCCACTTGCAACTGTGCCTGATCGTTTTGGTGAACTTGATACCCAAACGGCGTATCACGTAATTTGTGAAGCTGGTGTTCGTTCTGCAAAAGCATGCGACTTTCTAACTGCAAAAGGTTTTGATGTTACTAACATCTCCGGCGGTACTGGGTTGCTGCGGATGATTAGCGCCCCGCTTAACTTGGGCGAAACTCCCTAACCTGAGATCAGATTTGCTCTTAAATCTGGGAGCAAAAAGCGATCAAACCCTATTCAGCAAATGTTGCTAGCAGAGAGTCATTCAGTCTGCTCACAAGATTTGGGGCAACTGCTACTGCCGTAATTTCATCGTGTGTTCGGTGCCTCAGGGCATTGAGATTTTGACCACTTCGCAAAACTGCACTAACAATGCGGACATCACGGCGTTGTGGATGTGCGAAAGCCGCATCTAGTAGTTCACTATCGGTATCAGTTGGTAACTCAGATTCGGCAGCAGGTGGCAAAACGATGCGTTCAAGCACCAGAATGGCTCCTTGAACATCCTGTGGCCAGGCAATAGTGCCCAGAAGATCCTCAAGACTTATCTGTGAATCCAGTTCTTGCTCAACCGATGTGAGAGGCAAATCTCCTGTAATACCGAGTTCTTTCGCTGTTTGCGGATTTGCAGCAATCAAAGCTGCTGTTGGGATTAAGGCGAATAAGCGGGCTGGCTGATCCCAGCCAGCGTTACCAACATGTTCTTCAACTTCTCGTACCAGTGCTTCGAGATTGAGCGCAAAATCCATAAACACAGTTTGCCTTATTTGTGAAGCAAAGGCGAAGTGTGTCTTGGACTCATAGTATTGGGACGTGAGCATTTACAATCAGCAAAGTCAGCGTCGAAGTCCCCTTGGAATTACTTTGGGGGTGATTGCTGTCCTGTTCATTTTGTTCTCGCTAGTGGCCGGATTCTGGACGGATTGGCAATGGTTCTCATCACTCGAGCGCACTGATGTATTTGCAAAACAATTGGTAGTTCGTGGAACACTCTTCGTCGTAGTTTTTGTTCTGACAACAGTCGTGCTTTGGGCTTCAGCAACATTTGCTTATCGGTCAAGAGTGCTAACAATTCCCACGACACCAGAAGAGTTAGCTATGCAGCGCTATCGCGATAGCCTCGAGCCAATTCGCAAGAGCTTATTTATTGCTGCTCCGGCAGTCTTTGGTCTCTTGAGCGCCTTGTCAGCGGCCGCGCAATGGCGAACTTACTTAATGTGGACTAACTCTGTTCCTTTCGGGCAGAAGGATCCTCAGTTTGGTAAGGACATTTCTTTTTATGCGTTTGAATTGCCGTTCTTAAAATTTTTACTTGGCAGCGCATTCACACTGGCATTCGTCGCGCTAATTGTTAACCTCATCATTCACTACATTTATGGTGGTCTTAGTTCAGCACCTGGCCAAAACACCTCACCTAGTGCCAGACGACATTTAACATTTTTTCTTGGTGTCATTGTTTTGCTCAAGGGCATTGCATACTCAATCGACAAATACTCACTTGCGACAAAATCCGATTCACTAATTAGCGGATTGAGATTCACGGATGTCAATGCACTCGTGCCGGCTAAGACAATCTTGAGTTACATTGCTTTCGCAACAGCAATACTTTTCTTTGTCTCACTTTTCCGCGCAGCTACATCCTTGCCGTTCATCGCATTTGGTGTGATGTTAGGCGCCTCACTTTTAATTGGTGGACTTTATCCTGCATTCGTGCAACAGGTCCAGGTAAAGCCAAGCGAACTACAAAAGGAAACTCCCTACATTCAGCGAAACCTTGAAGCCACGCGCACTGCTTATGGTCTCGACAAAGTGAAGATCACTGAATATAAGGCAATCGATAATCCATCATTGGCCTCTTTCACCAAGGACAAGGGCACACTTTCTAATGCTCGCCTACTTGATCCGAGTCTTGTTTCACCAACTTTCCAGAATTTGCAGCAGATTCGTGGCTTCTATTCATTCCCTGATTCTTTGGACATTGATCGTTACAAAATTAACAAAGTTAAGCAGGGGACAATTCTGGCAGTTCGAGAGGTTAGCCTTTCGGGTTTGGCAGATTCACAGCGCAACTGGTTCAACGATCACATGGTCTTTACCCACGGCTACGGCGTAGTTGCTGCTGCTGATAATTCTGCTCGCAATGATGGTTCACCAAACTTCCTCGAAAGTGACATTCCTCCGGTTGGAAAGCTTGACATAAAGCAGCCGAGGGTTTACTTCGGTGAACGCTCACCGGCTTACTCAATTGTCGGCAGTCCTAAGGGTGGGGAACCGCGCGAATTAGATTACCCAGATGACAAGAGCGCTAACGGTCAAGCCAATAACACCTACACAGGTAAGGGTGGCGTTCCTGTTGGCAATTTATTCCAACGGGCAGTTTTCGCGCTGCACTATCGTGAAGCGAATATCTTGCTTTCTAATCAAATTGCGCCGGGGTCAAAAATTCTTTACGACCGCTCACCACAAATACGTGTTAAGAAGGTCGCTCCTTGGCTAACTCTTGATGGGGATCCTTATCCAGCAGTTATTGACGGCCGAATTCAATGGATTGTTGATGGTTATACAACTTCAAATGAATTCCCATACGCTGCCCGTATTTCTCTCCGTGATGCAACAGCTGATTCGGTTAACGCTCAAGGTGGATTGGGAAGTCTTTCATCTCAGGATCTGACGTACATGCGCAACTCGGTCAAAGCCACAGTAGATGCCTACGATGGCACTGTTCGTATTTATCAATGGGATACGAAAGATCCAGTGCTAAAGGTTTGGCGCAAAGCATTCCCGGGTGTTGTTGAGCCGAAGTCCAAAATCTCGGCATCCTTACTTGAGCACATCCGATACCCAGAAGATTTGTTTAAGGTCCAACGTGACATTTTGGCTAAGTACCATGTGCAGGATCCACAAGCCTTTTATTCCGGTCAGGATTACTGGAATGTCCCGAATGACCCAACTAAACCTTCAGTTGGTCAAGCGCAACCTCCTTACTTCATGATGTTGCGTATGCCTGATCAAAAAGAGCCAACGTTCTCGTTGACCAGTGCATTTGCCCCAAGTAAGCGTCAAACCTTGGCAGCGTTCATGTCTGTCAACGCTGATGCTGGTCCTGATTATGGAACGATTCGAGTTTTGCAGTTGCCGCGAAACACAACTATTCCAGGGCCAACTCAGGTGCAGAATAACTTTGAGTCAGATCCTGCCGTCTCATCACAATTGTCGCTACTGCGTCAAGGTGGTTCGGATGTTCAGTTAGGCAACTTGCTGTCCCTACCTGTTGGTGGTGGAATTCTTTATCTAGAGCCGGTTTACATTCGGGCAAGTCAGGGTGGCGGCTATCCGCTATTGCGTAAGGTTCTTGTTTCCTTCGGATCAAAGGTCGCTTTCGAAAATGATTTACAGACTGCTTTGGTCAAGGTGTTTAGTGAGCAGATTGATAGTGGCGGCGGCGGTGGCACAGACAACGGTGGGACTGTTAGTACACCGGCAGAGAAACTTGCTGCTGCTATTTCAGATGCTAACAAGGCATACATTGAGGGACAGGCTGCATTAGCTAAGGGTGACTTCACTGCTTATGGTGCCGCGCAAAAGAAACTTGCTGCTGCGTTGGCTCGTGCCACTTCAGCCGAGGATGCATTAAGTAGTAAATAATTTCTTGGGTGCGCCAGATTATTCGAATGAGTGTAATTTTGCCTGGCGGGTTATCTGGCGTATCCTTAAGAAACCGACGCGGGGTGGAGCAGCTCGGTAGCTCGCTGGGCTCATAACCCAGAGGTCACAGGTTCAAATCCTGTCCCCGCTACTAAAAACGAAAGACCCCCATCAGGGGGTCTTTCGTTTTTAATAAGTAAGTGAGCCAGGATTTGGGAGGAGTGTCTCGCGCATGTGCGCGCGAGACACGACGGTTCCTGTCCCCGCAATTGACCGGCCCCTGTTCACACTCGCGCTTGTGCGGCACTCCTCAACATCGAATGAGTCAGCTCACATATTCCGAGCGCGCCACCAGTCAGGAATTAGACT
>VFKC01000038.1 GCA_009885745.1 Actinomycetota bacterium | reverse complement strand
CGCTTCATCACAAACGGCTTAAATAGTTCTAGGGCCATTTGTTTTGGGAGACCGCACTGGTGGAGTTTCAACTGTGGACCAACAACAATTACTGAACGACCGGAGTAGTCAACGCGCTTACCAAGAAGGTTCTGGCGGAAACGACCCTGCTTGCCCTTGAGCATGTCAGAAAGTGACTTCAATGGACGGTTACCCGGACCAGTCACTGGACGGCCACGACGACCGTTGTCGAATAGTGCATCAACTGATTCTTGAAGCATGCGCTTTTCGTTGTTAACGATGATCTCAGGAGCCCCAAGATCAAGCAGACGCTTCAAACGGTTGTTGCGGTTGATAACGCGACGGTACAAGTCATTTAGATCAGAAGTCGCAAAGCGGCCACCGTCTAGTTGAACCATCGGACGAAGATCTGGCGGGATTACTGGAACAGCATCAAGAACCATTGCGGCTGGGTGGTTAGTCGTGTTCAAGAACGCGTTAACAACCTTTAGTCGCTTCAATGCACGAGTCTTCTTCTGACCCTTGCCATTGATGATGATGTCTTTTAGCTTGATTGCTTCTTCAGCTAGGTCGAAGCTCTCTAGACGAGCCTTGATTGCTGCAGCGCCCATGCCACCCTTGAAGTAGCGGCCGTAACGGTCGCGCATTTCGCGGTAAAGCATTTCGTCGCCTTCAAGGTCCTGGACCTTAAGTGTGCGGAAACGATCAAAGACCTTTACAAGACGATCGATTTCGATGTCAGACTTCTTGCGAAGTTGGGCAACTTCACGTTCACCTGATTCGCGAACCTTACGCTTGATGTCTGCCTTGGCACCCTCGGCTTCGAGTTCTGCAAGGTCATCTTCCATCTTCTTAAGACGAGTATCGACTGCAACATCGCGCTTCTTGATGAGGTTGTTCTTGTCCTCAGAAATGCGTGCCTCAAGGCTTGGCAAATCTTCATGGCGAAGATCTACATCAACCGAAGTAATCATGTAAGCAGCAAAGTAAATAACCTTCTCAAGATCCTTTGGTGCAAGATCAAGTAGGTAACCTAAGCGGCTTGGTACACCCTTGAAGTACCAAATGTGAGTAACAGGAGCAGCAAGCTCGATGTGACCCATACGCTCACGACGCACCTTGGAACGAGTGACTTCAACGCCACAACGCTCACAAACAATGCCCTTGAAGCGCACGCGCTTGTACTTACCGCAGTAGCACTCCCAGTCCCGAGTCGGACCGAAGATCTTTTCACAGAAAAGACCATCGCGCTCAGGCTTTAGGGTGCGGTAGTTGATGGTTTCAGGCTTCTTTACTTCTCCATGCGACCACTTACGGATGTCCTCTGCACTTGCTAGGCCGATCCGTAGTTCGTCGAAGAAATTGACGTCCAACACTTTGTGTTCCTCTATCTATGGGTTAAGTTCGGATTTTTCGTCTATCTGAAAGAGATCAGATCTCTTCGACGCTGAGCGACTCACGACGCGACAGGTCGATTCCAAGCTCTTCTGCGGTGCGGAAGACCTCTTCTGCGGTATCTCGCAATTCGATAGCAGAGCCATCGCTTGAAAGAACCTCAACATTTAGGCAGAGTGACTGCATTTCCTTAATAAGTACCTTGAATGATTCAGGGATACCTGGTTCCGGAATGTTTTCACCCTTAACGATTGCTTCGTACACGCGAACGCGACCAAGAACATCGTCAGACTTGATGGTTAGCAATTCCTGCAGTGCGTAGGAAGCGCCATAAGCCTCAAGGGCCCAAACTTCCATTTCACCGAAGCGCTGTCCGCCGAACTGAGCCTTACCACCAAGTGGCTGCTGAGTAATCATTGAGTAAGGACCCGTTGAACGTGCGTGGATCTTGTCATCAACAAGGTGAAGCAGTTTCAGGATGTACATGTAGCCAACTGCGATTTCGCCAGGGAATGGCTCACCGGAACGACCGTCGAACAATTTGGCCTTTCCGTTTTCGCCAACAAGTGCCTGACCATCGCGAGTCTTACGAGTAGAGGAAAGAAGACCAGTAATTTCTTCTTCTTTCGCGCCATCAAAGACTGGGGTAGCAAGTTTTGTGCCAGGTTCAATTGAGCGAGCTTGCTTGTTCAGGTGCTTTGCCCAATCTGGATCTCCCACAATGTCCCAACCGCGTGATGCGATCCAGCCAAGGTGAACTTCAAGAATCTGACCGACGTTCATACGACCCGGAACACCAAGTGGGTTAAGCACAACATCAACTGGAGTGCCGTCCTCAAGGAATGGCATGTCTTCTGGTGGAAGAATCTTGGAGATAACACCCTTGTTTCCGTGACGGCCTGCAAGTTTGTCACCTTCGGTGATCTTTCGTTTCTGGGCAATGTAAACGCGAACCATCGTGTTTACGCCAGGAGAAAGTTCGTCACCCTCGGATGATTCAAAGACGCGTACGCCAATGATCTTGCCGGATTCGCCATGTGGAACCTTAAGCGAAGTATCACGAACTTCGCGAGCCTTCTCACCAAAGATTGCGCGCAGTAGGCGTTCTTCTGGAGTTAATTCGGTTTCACCCTTAGGTGTTACCTTGCCAACCAGAATGTCGCCAGGAACTACGTCTGCACCGATACGAATGATGCCGCGCTCGTCAAGGTCTGCAAGGACCTCATCAGAAAGGTTAGGCAAATCGCGAGTGATTTCCTCAGCACCAAGCTTGGTGTCGCGAGCATCAACTTCGTACTCTTCGATGTGAATTGAAGAAAGTACGTCATCTTGCACAAGACGCTGGTTAAGGATGATGGCGTCTTCGTAGTTGTGACCTTCCCACGGCATGAATGCCACGAGCAGGTTACGACCAAGAGCCATTTCACCGTTTTCAGTACACGGACCATCAGCAATAACCTGGCCAGCTTCGATGCGGTCACCCGCATTGACGATTGGCTTTTGGTTGTAGCAAGTTCCCTGGTTTGAACGGTCATACTTGCGAACTGCGTATGTTACAAACTTGCCAGCATCTTCTTCAATTGTGATTGAATCTGCTGAAACTTCGTTAACCACACCAGCGCCGTTTGCCACGATTACATCGCCAGCATCCTTGGCTGCGCGGTATTCCATACCAGTTCCGACAAAAGGTGATTCACTGCGAAGCAATGGCACAGCCTGACGTTGCATGTTGGCGCCCATGAGCGCGCGGTTTGCATCGTCGTGCTCAAGGAAGGGAATCATTGCTGTTGCAACAGAAACCATCTGACGTGGTGAAACGTCCATGAAGTCAACGTCAAGGCCTGGGATGTAATCAACCTCGCCACCCTTCTTGCGAACAAGAACGCGGGCATCAGCGAATGTGTTGTCATCGTTTAGCACTGAGTTTGCCTGAGCAATAACGTGTACATCTTCTTCGTCAGCAGTTAGGTACTGGATCTTGTCCGTTACCTTGCCCTTAGTTACCTTGCGGTAAGGGGTCTCGACGAATCCGAAAGCGTTAATGCGAGCGTATGAAGCCAATGAACCGATAAGACCAATGTTTGGTCCTTCAGGAGTTTCAATTGGACACATGCGACCGTAGTGCGACGGGTGAACGTCACGTACTTCGAAGCCGGCACGCTCACGAGAAAGTCCACCTGGTCCAAGCGCAGACAAACGACGCTTGTGGGTTAGGCCAGCAAGCGGGTTGGTCTGATCCATGAACTGTGACAACTGGGAAGTTCCGAAGAACTCCTTTATTGCAGCAATTACTGGACGAGTGTTGATCAAAGTAAGAGGAGTGATTGCTTCAGCATCCTGAGTTGTCATGCGCTCGCGCACAACACGTTCCATCCGGGAAAGACCGGTACGGATCTGGTTCTGGATTAGTTCGCCAACAGTACGTAGGCGACGGTTGCCGAAGTGGTCAATGTCATCAACTTCAACGCGAGTTACGCCACGAGCTGAGGTGAACTCAGTTTCGCCAGCGTGTAGACGCACGATGTATTCGATTGTTGCAAGAACATCGTTGATGTCCAAGACACTCTTTGTTGGTTCGGTTTCAAGGCCGAGCTTCTTATTGACCTTGTAGCGACCAACCTTGGCAAGGTCGTAACGCTTCTCGTTGAAGAAGAAGTTGTTCAACAGGCTGCGTGATGCTTCCACTGTCGGTGGTTCACCCGGACGCAACTTGCGGTAAATCTCTAGTAATGCTTCGTCTTGAGTAGTCGTGCTGTCTTTATCAAGAGTTGTCATCATTGATTCGTAAGCGCCGAACTGCTCGCGAATCTGCTCTGCAGTAAGACCAAGGGCCTTAAGGAAAACAGTTACTGGCTGCTTACGCTTGCGGTCGATACGAACACCAACGATGTCTTTCTTGTCGATTTCAAATTCAAGCCAAGCGCCACGGCTAGGAATGATTTTTGTGGTGTAAACATCCTTGTCAGATGCCTTATCAAGCGAACGCTCAAAGTAGACACCTGGTGAACGAACAAGCTGGGAAACCACAACGCGCTCAGTGCCGTTGATGATGAATGTTCCCTTGCGAGTCATCAGTGGAAAGTCGCCCATGAATACGGTCTGGCTCTTGATTTCGCCAGTCTCGTTGTTCATGAATTCTGCATTTACATACAGCGGCTGAGAATAAGTTAGGTCCTTATCGCGGCACTGCTCTTCGTTGTACTTCGGATCATCGAAACTTGGTTCGGTGAACGTCAGTGACATGGTGCCGTTGTAATCCTCAATTGGACTAATTTCGGCAAACACATCTTCAAGACCATGTGTACGAGGGATTTCAGTTTGACCCGATTCAACGGCGGCCGCAACGCGGTCGATCCATATCTGGTTGCCGAGCAACCAATCGAATGACTCCACCTGTAATGCCAATAAATCGGGAACCTCTAGCGGCTCGCGAATCTTGGCAAAGGAGACCCTCTTGGGGCCTGTGGAACTGCGGGAATTGGTGCGTGAGGCGGCCAACGTTATTCCTTCCGAGCTAGCTGTAACCCCGCGCGCTAGTGCCGACCACGTCAAATGCACATAGCAATCTCGGGTCGGGTTTCGGGCACGGCGAAATTACAGCATACCGAAATAGGGCTGCTGCTGTCCAATGCGGGGTCAGTTTTCACTAAAAACTATCGTTTTTGTAAGTTTCTGCGGGCTAGGACAGCAAAGCCAGGCGGAAAGTCACAAAATCATCGGTTTAGCGATAATCCCTGCGGTTATCTAGCGGTATCGCGTTCGAGCGAGCACCATAATTATCTTTCTCGCTAATAGTCACTCAAAACGAAATTTAAGTCAAGCGCTTTTCGTACAAGTCACCAAGTGTTTATCAAGATGACACTTTCACCATGAAATGAGCATCCACAGGTCGGGCAGGCATTTAGTGAGTCAAGTAAAATTTCTAAATACTGAATGAATGTCTGATGAGCCATACATCGTGGTTTACCTTCCTGCCACAGCTGGGCAGGATTCCTAATTACTTTTGGATTCGGGCACTAAGGTCAATTTCAATCCCAGTGCTGAGGCAATCTCAATAACCCGGCTAAGAGTTGGGTTTCCACGGGTAGAAAACAGCCTGCGAATAACAACCGGGTCAGTTGAAATTTGTCGTGCCAAATGGGCTTTCGTCATTCCCAAATCAATCCGGGTTTGGTCCAGAGCATTGATGAAAGAATCAACTTCCCTTATTGTTTGCAGCTCTTGTTCATAGAGAACCTTGAACTCAGGATCCTGAAGTTTAAAGTCTAAATCTTGCTCAAATACACTTTTGCTTTTCATTAAAACCTCCAAACAAAACATAACATATAAGTTACGGAGGGGAAGTTAGTTTTACACAAACTAAAGGGGCGGACCACCGAAGTGATCCGCCCCAAAAGATAAGTAAAACTAACTATTTTTAGGAGTTCTAAACAATTGGACAGAGAATCTTCAATTTGGCGCTTGTTCCATGTTTTGTAATTGCCTGAACTGAAACTGTGTACCTTTTTGCATGAAGTAGTCCACTTACCGTAAGTGATGACTTGGTCGAAATCTTGGTTATTGGTTTATGTCCGGGTGTACTGAATGTCACTTTGTAATTCTTGATTGTGGCTCCACCTAAAAATTGAGGCGTTCTCCACGACAGGAACAAAACGCCTGGTTTTTTCGAAACGCCCTTGAACTGCCTAACTGCTGAGGGTGCTCCGCCACGAACCTTGACTTGCACAGCTCCAAGTGACCGAACGCCTGGAGTTAGGGACTTCACCAAGTAGTTGCCAGAAACAGTTGCGCAAACCTTCGCAGTAACTTTCCCGTTAGCGCCAGTGGTGTAGCTCGCCGCAACACCCTTGCAGCGGCCCTTCGGCGCCCCCTTTGGTGGCACGATCTTAAACTTTGCCTTTTTTCGCACAACTGAGGTGACACCGCGAGGAGCAACTACCGATTTCTTAATTGCAACCTGATTGCTGACATCTGTCACAGCTACGGGAATGAGTGCTGGGGTATCAACACTGGCACTGATCTCGCTGAGCCCAGCCGATACAAACGGTGCATACGGTAGCTCAACCGTGGTCAGAGGGAACTGTAGTTGCACAGTTTGAGATTGTGAGATGACTCCGTCGTCGAAGGAGATAGTTGCCGTGGGAACTGTGTTTGTAAAACCCTTTACAACAAATCTTCCCATTGCGTTTGTCTTCCCAGATGCAACGACGTTGCCTTCAGCGATCACATTCTGCGGATACGAACCTGAATTATGAAGGATGTTCTTTAACAAGGTGGCGGGCTTGCGGAAAGAGAATAACCAGTCCACCCAAAAGTAGTCATACTCGTCAAAGTCCCAATACTCGTCATCGTAGTTAGCTTCATCGATTACATCCGATCCATAGTCATATGTGTCGGGCTCCTCTGAAGCAGTTGGGTCTGGTGTTGGTGTTTCCAAAGGAATTGGCTCAACAGCCGGACCAATGTCTGGTGTAGCAGAAAGCAAACCACTATTTGGCAAAGTAAACGTGAAACCTTGGCGGGTTTGCGTATCAGTCATGTCAGTACTGTTCACGTCAACTGTTACATCTGATATCGGCAAACTATTTGGCATCACGACACTGACAACATGCAGGGCAGTCGGTGGGCGCACGATTTGTAGACGTGTTGATTTGTAACCAAGGATCGCGCCCATCTGGCCTGACACTAGAACGCCGTTGGGCAACTCGCCTTTGGTCAATTTAAATGTGGCCTCACCTGCAGGAGCACTCGGCAGATCAATGTAGCCGAGCGCACTCAATCCGTAAGTCACACTTGAACGAGCCGTACCTCCGGCAGGAGTCGACGGCATAGTCCATGTGATCGCGCCACCAACAATTGGAGTGCCATCTGGCGCTTGGACATAAACTCGCATGGCACGAGCCCCGGTTGTGAACATTTGTACCGGCGTACTCCACGCCCCATTTCCAAGAGCAACATTTGCTCTGACTATCACCATGCGTGCAACTGCCGCTGAACTGGGCACGCGCAAATAGGATCTCATCGCTGCATCAACAGGAGCAGGTGCAGAGTACTTGCCCGAATAAGTTATGCCACCATCATCACTTGTCCAGATATCGAAACCAACAATATTTGAACCATCGGAATCTGGATTCATAAAGGTTATGTCAAGAAAGTCAGATCCCAATGGTTGCCTTTGGGTAATAACTGGCGCACTTGGAAAAGCCTCAGCGTATGCGCTGGTACTGATGATGGGCAGCAAAATTATTGTTGCTAACACCATCGAACCTATGCGCTTATGTAAAGAGTTCATCTTGTCCTATCCTCTTACGCTACTGGGATTTTCGTTATGAATGCATCACTGGCACCCTTGTCGTTCAGCGCCTTTATAGTCACTGTGTAAGTTGTGGCGTTTGCCAAACCCTTTACGTCAATAACAGTCGGGGCCGCTTTTGTAATTTTTCCTGTCTTGCCAATTACCGCGACCAAAGTCTTGGTGACAGTTGGTTTACCAGGGGCGGCAAATGACACAGAGTAAGACGTTACTGGTGAACCACCATCAAAGAATGGCTTTGCCCATGAAGCACGAACCGAACCTACCGCCGGAGATTTGACTGTCACTGAGCTCACGGGAACAGGTGGTGCGCCTTTTGCGAGAACCTGTATGTAGCCGATTGAAAGTGCACCCTGCGTTTTCAACTTATAAATACCCGAGCGCGTTGGACAAACCATTAACTTCGCCTTGCCAGTCGCGTCTGTCATCCCAGTTAGTACTTGCTTGGCCGATTTACTTGAACATTTTGCTGACGCTCCAGCAGGTGGAACTAGTGTGACCTTCACATTTGACATTCCAGACACAACTGAACGTGAAGGTCCCTTTCCATTCGAGATGAAGTTTCTAATATTTGATCCAAGGTTTCCGGTGCCAGCTGTAACCACAACGGGTACTGGAACACCGACCGCTCCAGTTACCGTGCCACTGTCGAATGTAGCGAATGGCAACGACCTCAATTTAATTTCCGTTACTTCACCCGTGGCGTAGTCAGACTTGAACTGAGAAATAACTCCATCGTCATACGATGCCTCAATATACGGAGTCGAGTTTGAATATCCATAAACTGTGAAATTTCCATTGGTATCAGTTAGACCGGAGAGTGGCGTGGCCTTACTTCTGAATGTGAAACCATCTCTCAGCACCTGTTCTGTCAAATCCGACATCTGACTGAAAGTTACTTGCACATTCGAAACACCGACACCAGAAGAACCAAGTGTTACGTGTGCAGTATGGCGAGATATCTGAGGAGCTTCGGGTAGTTCCAATACAGTCGAGTCATAACCCAAGATTGTCTTCCAAATACCAGAAACATAGGTTCCATCTTGCAACTGGACATTGGAAACAGTTACTGTTACCGCACCAGCCGGGGCTGCGGGAAATTGAATAATCCCATCCGCAGTTAGCCCATATGTGATTGATGACCTTGCTCCACCATTATCCATTTGCCAAGTGATTGCTCCACCAGTAACTGGAATTCCATTTGAATCAACTACAGAGACCAGCTTTGAGGTAAAACCATCCGTGGTGCCAAGGAATGGATCAGACCAACCACCCTGCCCCTCGCTATTTACAGCAGCAATCTGAATTAATCTGCTGCTGGCCATCGGCAATCCCGTAACTGAATACTTAGCAGCAACTGACCCTGAAGAAATTGATTGATTCCAATTTGTGCCATCTGAACTCGTGCGAATCGCATATCCTGTGATCGCAGTTCCGTTTGTGTTTGGCGTAGCCCATTGCAAGTTGATGCGATCCACTTGCAAATCATCTCCGCCAAAAGCTTGAGGAATACTGATGTTACTAACAGCTCCCGGAACTGCCGCAGTTAGCGCATCTTGCGACGATGCCGACCATGAACCTGTGCCTTCAGCATTCACAGCAGCAACCTGGAATGTATAGGTTGCACCAACAGATAGACCAGAAACAGTTGCCGATGTAGCAGTATCACCTGAACGGGTAATGTTGCCCGCACTTGCACTAGACCACGACGCACCCGAATTACTT
>VFKC01000036.1 GCA_009885745.1 Actinomycetota bacterium | reverse complement strand
GTCGGACGCATAACAGAAATAAAAATTTTGGGACCAAATGCTCCCTCATGGAAGCACGGTATTCGCAGCGTTCCGGGACGTGGTCCACGCGACACATATGGGTAGTGAAAACCCACAAAAAATCGCAAATAAACAGGTAAGATAGACACTTAATAGAAGAAGCGAAATTCGCGGAATTAACCTGCCTTTTGGCACGGTTTTCACCCAAGTGGGAGGCCTTGCAAGTGTCGTATGACGCAAGTGCGATTCAGGTTCTTGAGGGCCTAGACGCGGTCCGTAAACGACCAGGTATGTACATCGGCTCAACTGGGGAACGAGGTCTTCACCACCTAGTTTATGAAGTGGTGGACAACTCGGTTGATGAGGCACTTGCTGGCTATTGCACGCACATTGAGGTCACAATCTTGGCCGATGGTGGCGTTCGTGTTGTAGATAATGGTCGTGGCATACCGGTGGATATCGTGGCCTCAGAAGGAAAGCCTGCAGTCGAAGTTGTACTTACTGTTTTACACGCGGGTGGGAAATTTGGTGGCGGCGGTTATTCAGTATCTGGCGGCCTCCATGGTGTTGGTGTTTCGGTAGTTAACGCACTTTCCACGAATGTTGATGTTCAAGTTAGACGTAATGGCAATACCTACGAACAGTCATACAAGTATGGCGTCCCAGTTGCCCCATTGGCTGAGACGGGCAAGTCAGATAGCACTGGGACAACAATTACATTCTGGGCTGATGGCGATATCTTTGAAACAACTCATTACGACTTTGAAACTCTTTCACGCCGTTTTCAAGAAATGGCATTTCTAAATCGTGGGCTAGCTTTATCACTGACCGATGAGCGCGCAGATTCTCAAATAGTCTCTGAGGATGTTGATTCAGTTGAGGTACCGAGCGGACCACGATCAGTTTCGTACATGTACGAAGGCGGAATCTCAGATTTCGTTCGCCACTTGAATGCTCGAAAGAGCCCTATTCATGCTGGAATCATTGAGTTCTCTTCAGAAGATGAAGACCGGGGTCTTAGCCTGGAAGTTTCGATGCAGTGGAACTCAACTTACAACGAATCTGTTTATACATTCGCAAATACCATCGGCACGATTGAGGGCGGCACACACGAAGAAGGTTTCCGTGCCGCTTTGACTACGTTAGTGAACAAGTACGCACGTGAATGGAACATCCTCAAAGAAAAAGATCCAAACTTATCTGGTGACGATGTGCGTGAGGGATTAACCGCAATCGTGTCAATCAAACTTCGTGAACCACAATTCGAAGGACAGACTAAAACTAAACTTGGCAATACCGAAGCCAAAACATTCGTCCAAAAAGTTGTTAACGAACAACTCGGTGAGTGGATGCAAAAGAACCCAGGCGAGGGTAAAGATATCGCTCGTAAATCTGTTCAAGCAGCATCCGCCAGAATGGCAGCTCGCAAAGCTCGCGACTTGGCACGTAACCGCAAGGGTCTCCTTGGCGGTAGTGGCTTGCCGGGCAAACTTAAAGATTGCTCAAGTAATGAACCCTCTGAGTGTGAAGTATTCATTGTTGAAGGTGACTCGGCCGGTGGTTCAGCTGGACAGGGTCGCGATCCACGCACCCAGGCCATTTTGCCTATTCGTGGAAAGATCCTAAACGTTGAGAAAACCCGCTTAGATAAAATTCTAGGCAACACTGAAGTCCAGGCTTTGATTTCTGGTTTCGGAACAGGCATTCAAGATGAGTTCGACATCAACCGCCTTCGCTATCACAAAGTTGTTTTGATGGCGGATGCCGACGTTGATGGCCAGCACATTCGCACCTTGCTTTTAACTTTCTTATTCCGATTTATGCGTCCGCTAGTTGATGGTGGCTATGTCTATTTGGCTCAACCGCCACTTTATAAAATCAAATGGTCACGCGAGACACCTGCTTATGCATATAGCGATCGCGAACGTGATGCGATTGTTGAAGCAGGTTTAGCCAGCGGTAAAAAACTTCGCCAAGAAGATATTCAGCGCTACAAGGGACTTGGTGAAATGAATGCTGATGAATTGTGGGAGACCACAATGGATCCAGCACATCGAGTTCTGCTTCAAATCTCAGTTGAAGATGCCGCACAAGCAGATCAACTTTTCTCAACATTGATGGGTGAAGATGTTGAAAGCCGGCGTAACTTCATCCAACGTAACGCCCGCGACGTACGATTCTTGGACATCTAATGACACAAACACCTGAACAAAACGACCAGATTGAAATCGTTGACTTAAACGTCGAGATGCAACGGTCCTATATGGATTATGCAATGAGCGTTATTGTTTCTCGCGCACTGCCAGATGTTCGCGATGGCCTAAAGCCTGTGCACCGACGCGTACTTTATGCGATGTACGACGGTGGATATCGGCCCGATCGGGCATTTAACAAGAGTGCACGTGTGGTCGGCGAAGTAATGGGTCAATATCACCCACATGGTGACAGCGCGATTTATGACACTTTAGTTCGACTTACCCAATCGTGGTCCCTGCGTTATCCACTGGTTCAAGGACAGGGCAACTTTGGGTCACCGGGAAATGACTCTGCTGCCGCTTCTCGATACACCGAAGCGCGCTTGGCGCAACTTGCCATGGAAATGGTGCGCGACATTGATCAAGACACCGTTAATTTTGTGCCTAACTACGATGGTAAAAATCTTGAACCAACTGTATTGCCAAGTAGATTCCCGAACCTTCTTATTAATGGCTCATCAGGTATCGCTGTTGGTATGGCAACCAACATCCCGCCACATAATTTGACTGAAGTGGCTGCTGGTGTGCAGTGGGCGTTAGAAAACCCTCAAGCAACTCGTGAAGAACTGCTAGAGGCTTTACTCGAGAGAATCTCCGGGCCCGATTTTCCAACGGGCGCGCTAATCGTTGGTCGCCGTGGAATTCAGGATGCCTACCGAACTGGGCGAGGCTCAGTAACGATGCGTGCTGTCACTGAAATTACTGAAGACAAGCGTGGACGAACAGTAATTTTGGTCACGGAACTTCCCTATCAGGTCAACCCAGATAATCTTTTGGCTCGAATTGTGGAATTACATAACCAGGGCAAGATGACTGGCATTGCCGATATCGTGGACGAGAGTAGTTCTCGCACAGGTATGCGATTAGTAATTGTGATCAAACGTGATGCCGTTGCCAAGGTCGTACTTAACAATTTGTTCAAACACACTCAGCTTCAAGATAATTTTGGTGCCAACATGTTGGCGCTTGTTGATGGCGTGCCTCGTACATTAACGCTTGATGCATTTGTCACTAACTGGATTGCTCATCAAATCGAAGTTATTCAACGACGCACCGCTTATCGCTTGCGCATCGCGCAAGAGCGAGTACATATCCTGATTGGTCTGCTCAAGGCGATAGATCGGATTGATGATGTAATCGCATTGATTCGGGCATCAGCGTCGGCTTCAATTGCCCAGCAGGGCCTGCAAGAATTGCTTGATATCGACGAAGTTCAAGCGCAAGCAATTTTGGATATGCAGCTTCGTAAGTTGGCCGCACTTGAGCGCAATGAACTTCAAGCACAGCACGATAAGTTGATGTCCGAAATTGCGGACTACCAAGATATTTTGAGTAGCCCAGAACGTCAACGAAAGATTGTCAGCGACGAATTGGCTGAGGTTGTAAATAAATTCGGTGATGAGCGACGTTCAACAATTATCGCGGACGAAAATGATGTTAACAACGAAGACCTGATTGCCGTGGAGCCTATTGTCTTGACCCTCACTGCTGATGGTTATGCAAAACGGACAAAGGCTGCGTTGTATCGCGCACAGAAACGTGGTGGTCGCGGAGTCAAAGGCGCAGCCTTGAAACAAGATGATGTCGTGGCACATTTCTTTGTCACCACAACTCATCACTGGATTTTGTTCTTCACTAACAAGGGTCGGGTTTTCCGAGTTAAGGGATACGAGTTGCCGGATGCTGGTCGTGACGCCCGCGGACAGCATGTGGCTAACTTGCTACAACTTGGTCCTGAGGAATTTGTTGCCCAAGTGCTTGCGCTTAAAGATTACGAACAATCGCCTTATCTTGTTTTAGCTACTCGTAAAGGCACAATCAAGAAGACTCGATTGACTGAATTTGATTCACCTCGCAGTACGGGTTTGATTGCTATTAATTTGCGCGACGATGATGATGTTGTTTCTGCTCAGTTAGTTAGTGAAACTGATGATATCTTGCTAGTTTCCAAAAAAGGCTTCTCCGTGCGTTTCCATGCTAATGATGAAGCGCTGCGCCCAATGGGTCGATCGGCAACAGGAGTCATTGGCATGAAGTTCAAAACTAAAGAGGACTACTTGCTATCGATGGAAGTTGCTTCACCGGATTCTTATTTGGTAACGGTTACTGATGGCGGTTGGGCAAAGCGCACTGCGGTTTCTGAATGGAACGCAAAGCATCGTGGAACTCAAGGTGTGCGAGCAATGAAACTTGTGGAACAACGAGGCGGACTCGCTGGTGCACTTGTATGCCAGGGCGATGACGAAATTTTTGCGATTGCAAGTAACGGAGTCGTAATCCGCACGCGCGTCGATGAAATTAGGGCTGCTGGCCGCGACACTATGGGTGTTTCTTTCATGCGCGTAGCAGAGGGAGATGAAGTAGTTGCGGTGGCTAAGTCCTCTGCTGCTGCTGAAGCCGCACTCGAAGAACTCAATCTTGAAGAGAACGTTGAGCAATTGCCAGATGAGAATTTGGAAGTAGACACAACCCAGACAGACTAGAAAATAGGAGTTAGCGGAATGAGTGAAATAGATCCACTAAGACTTGAAGATTCGCAAAATGTGAAATCGTCTCGTCAGGCTCGTTTACACATGACTCGACTCGATCCATGGTCTGTTGCTAAGTCAGCATTTATGCTCGGTGTCACAATTGCTGGTGTTCTGTTTGTGGCCACGATTGGCTTGTGGTTGATGCTTTCTGCTGCTGGAGTGTTTGATGCGGTGACGAGTTTATTCAAAGATGTCTCGGGTAATTCAACAACTTCGGATTTGAACTTTTTATCATTAGGGCGGCTAGTCGGGCTAACAATGTTAGTTTCTGCTGCGGAAATCTTGCTGTTAACTGTCATTTCTAGCCTCTTTGCCACCCTCTATAACTTGAGTGTGCACTTTACTGGAGGCATCGAGATCACACTGAGTGACCGAAATTCCTAAAACACCGTTTTGGGTCTAAGCCCGCAGTAGGGTAATCTCTTATCTCGTGCCTTAGTGGCATAACCGTAAGAGATTACGGGCCTATAGTTCCACTTGGGTTATGGTCCTGGTGCAAGGAAGAGGTCGATCCTGTATCGATCTAAATTAAGAACATTAATAACCGTAAGCACATTAAGAACCGTAAGCAATTACGGGCCTATAGCTCAGCCTGGTTAGAGCGCTTCCCTGATAAGGAAGAGGTCGATGGTTCAAGTCCATCTAGGCTCACGCAAGTAACGAAAATTGAAGGAGTGAAAGTGAAAAAGTTTTTAACCGCTTTGGTTGCAGCTTTTGCTGGTTTCGCGATTTTCAAGAAGGTTTCTGCAACCAAAGCCGAAGACGAATTGTGGAATAAGGCTACTTCAGAGTAGTTTTATCTAACGGATTTAAGATTCGGTTTCGGGGAATTAGCTCAATTGGTAGAGCACTGCCTTTGCAAGGCAGGGGTTAGGGGTTCGAGTCCCCTATTCTCCACTTTAAGGAAAGGCACGCTAAGTGTCGGATTTATTTTCACAAACCACTCCTGCGGTTAAGCGTTTCTTATTTGGAGTTTTACTTAACTCATTAGGTAGCGGACTTACCCTTCCAATTTTGGTGGTCTACTTACATACAGTTCGCGGAATGTCTTTGCCGATGGCATCTTTGGTTCTATCCTGGATGGCTTTAGTCGGACTCGTAGTCTCGCCAGCACTTGGCACATTAGTCGATCGAATAGGTCCACGACCGGTTTTGCTCTTTGGCATTATTTGCGCAATGGCCGGAGCACTCTCGTGGTCGTTTGTAGATTCGGTGTCGAGTGCCTTTGTGGCCGGAGCGATCGTTTCAATCGCCAATGCGGCAACGTGGCCACCGCAAACCACTATGGTCTCTCGAATGGTCGATGAGCAGGCGCGCCAGAAACTTTTTGGTTGGCAATTTATGATGCTGAATCTCGGACTCGGACTCGGTGGTCTTGTCAGCGCTTTGATCGTGAATGTTGATGTTCCCAACACCTTCACGCATCTATTCATACTCGATGCCGTTTCTTATTTCGGATACTTTGTGATTGTGGCAACACTGGTAGGAGTCGGCGGCCGATTACCAATTGCTGAACAAAACCGGGAATCAGGAGACGGTTACCGAGAAGTTTTACGTGATCGAAAGTTCATGCAGTTAAATCTTGCTTCAGTCGTGATGCTCACCTGTGGTTATGCATCTCTGGATGCGGGTATGCCCGCTCTGCTGACTACTGTTGGTGGAATGTCAATCAAGACGCTTGGACCTATTTGGGCAGTCAACACTGGTGTGATTGTCATTTGCCAGTTATTTGTTCTGAAGCGAATCGAGGGACATAGTCGCACCAAACTCTTAGGGCTGGTGGGAGTACTTTGGGCTGCTTGTTGGGCCACTATTGCGTTGGCGCTGCTGACCTCACCTGGGTGGATGTTTCTTATTGCATGCATAGGTGTGGCTATCTTTGCAGTAGGCGAGACGATCTGGTCTCCCGTTGGCCCAACACTTGCAAATGAGCTGGCACCTGAGCATCTTCGTGGTCGCTACGCGGCAATCAGTTCGCTGGTGTGGGTGATAAGTGGGGCCATTGGACCAGCAATCTCTGGACTCATGATTGGGTACAACCTCTCGAATCAATGGTTAGGACTACTAGTGATTTTTGGACTATTGGCCGGTTTCCTGAGTGTTCGTCTTGGTAAGTCGTTGTCACCTGCTCAAGATGGAATACTTGTTTAGTTATTTTCTACCCACAGCAAATATCTGTTAAACCTATTGCTTTTAATCATAATTGAGTAAAAAATAAATTTTGTATCCACAGGATGTCCACAAGAGATGGCTCTTAATTATGGTGTTTTCCCCACACTATCCACTTAGTTATCCACAGGGCACATTGTTTGTGTCGGACAGGTCACCTATTGTGAAAAGTCAATAGTAAAAAGGCTTGCTAAATCAGGGCTTTGATCGTCACAGAGAGGAAGTCGTCATGAGCGTTGCCGAATTTTCGCGAAATGAAGAATCCTCATCTGTATTAACCCCACCTCAAGATCTCAATGCCGAGCAATCAGTACTTGGCGCAATGCTACTTAGTAAAGATGCAGTCGCCGACGTGATTGAGAGCCTGCAAGAAGGCGATTTTTACAAGCCAGCGCATGCGACAATCTACGGCGCAATTCTTGACATCTTTGGCAAGGGTGAGCCGGCCGATGCAATCACGGTGGCTAACTATTTGACAAAAGCGGGCGTACTTTCAAACATTGGTGGTGCGGCATACCTGCACACGTTAGTAGCTAGTGTGCCCACTGCAGCGAATGCTTCCTATTACGGGCGCATTGTTTCAGAGCGCGCAATTTTACGCCGGCTTGTTGATGCCGGAACGCGGATTGCACAAATGGGTTATTCCGGAGATGCAGAAGTTGATGCATTAGTTGATCGGGCTCAAGCAGAAGTTTATGAGGTTACAACTCGAAGAACTTCTGAAGATTATGCGCAACTTTCTGACATCATGCCAGGAGCACTTGAAGAAATTGAGGCAATCGAAAAGGGCGGAAACACAGTTGGCGTCCCAACCGGTTTTAAAGAACTTGATGATTTAACACATGGCCTACATCCAGGACAACTCATCATTGTTGCCGCACGACCTGCCGTTGGTAAATCAACTTTGGCTTTAGATTTTGCGCGCGCAGCCAGTATTAAAAATGGTCAGACTTCGGTGATTTTTTCACTTGAAATGAGCCGCCATGAAATTGTCATGCGACTGTTGTCCGCCGAGGCTTCCGTAGGACTCGGCAGTATGCGTGGCGGCACCATGGGCGAGGCTGAATGGGAGCGAATGGCAAAGAAAATGGGTCAGGTTAATAGCGCACCATTATTTATCGATGACTCACCAAATATGACCATGATGGAAATTAGGGCAAAGGCAAGGCGCTTGAAACAACGCTATGACTTAAAACTTTTAGTTCTGGACTACATGCAGTTGATGAGTAGTGGACGCAAAGTGGAAAGTCGCCAAGTTGAAGTAAGCGAATTCTCCCGTTCCCTAAAGTTGCTAGCTAAAGAGTTGCAAATCCCGGTGGTAGCACTGAGCCAGTTAAATCGTGGACCAGAGCAACGCCAAGACAAAAGGCCAATGCTGTCAGACCTTCGTGAGTCTGGTTCGCTTGAGCAGGATGCTGACATGGTTATTTTGTTGCACCGTGAAGACATGTATGACAAGGATGGTGGACGTTCTGGCGAAGCCGATTTCATTGTCGCCAAACACCGAAACGGACCAACCGGCACAGTTCCGGTAGCTTTTCAAGGACACTACAGTCGTTTTGTGGATATGGCATCGTCATAATTGTTGATGTACTTGAGTTGATGATTGCGTGAACAGGAGATCCAGGTAGCCATGCGTAGAGAAATTAACCGTGAGCACTTAAATGAATTGCTGATCCGGGAGCGCGCGCTATATAAGTCTAGAAATATGAAGTCCCAGGAACTTTTTCTTGATGCCAACAACTTGTTCGGTGGAGTTCCGATGACTTGGATGAATAAGTGGTCTGGTGGCTTTCCACTATTTCTTGAAACTGCGCATGGAAACACAATTACTGATGTAGATGGAAATTCATACATAGATTTCGCTTTAGGTGATACCGGTGCGATGGCTGGGCACTCTCCAAAAGCCAGCACCGATGCGATTGTGCGACGCATGGTTTCCGATGGTGGAATAACAACTATGCTCCCAACAGCTGACGCACAGTGGGTGGGGCAAGAACTCACAAGACGATTTGGGTTACCACTTTGGTCATTCACTTTGACCGCAACGGATGCGAATCGTTGGGCTATCAGACTGGCTCGCCTGGTTACTGGAAAAAGTAAAATCTTAGTCTTTTCATATTGCTATCACGGCTCAGTCGATGAGGCCTTTGCAGTTCCGGATGAAGCAGGAACTGCAGTTGCTAGACCAGGCAATGTCGCTCCTCCAGTTCCGCTATCGCAAACCACTCGAGTAGTTGAATTCAACGATTTAGCTGCAGTTGAGAGCGCACTTGCTCATGGCGATGTCGCAGCAATCTTGGCTGAACCAGCAATGACAAACATTGGAATTGTTTTGCCAGTTCCGGGATTCCTTGAAGGCTTGCGCTTATTAGCGACCAAGTACGAGGCTCTGTTAATGATTGATGAGACACATACGTTTTCTGCAGGCCCAGGTGGCATGACATTACGTGATGGCCTTGACCCAGACATCTTCATTATTGGCAAGTCAATTGGTGCGGGAATTCCATCGGGAGCATATGGCTTAACCCATGAAGTTGCGAACAAAGTTCTAGGGCATCCAGAGGCGGACATCATTGATGTTGGTGGCGTTGGGGGAACACTGGCTGGAAATTCACTTTCAATGGCTGCGATGCGTGCCACTTTGAGTGAAGTTCTCACAGATGAGGCATTTGCCGAAATGGTTTCTCTCTGCGACACCTACACATCTGATGTGCAGGAGATCATTGCGCAATTTGAATTGCCATGGAGCATCTCGCAAATTGGCGCCCGGGCAGAATATCGGTTCACGAATCCAGCGCCACTAAACGGTTCACAGTCTGCGGCCGCAAGCGATGATGAACTTGATGAATTCATGCATTTGTACATGTGCAACCGTGGAATCTTGATGACCCCCTTTCATAACATGGCTTTGATGTGTCCAACTACGACTGAAGAAGAAGTAAAGGTTCACTCGGGCTTATTTGCGGCCGCTGCAGCTGAATTGTGTGCCAAGTAAATTGCCAGCGTAAGGTTAGGTCTTGTGAGAATACGCGAGGGACTGCGCTACTTTATTTTGACATTTGGGCTGCTGATAATTTCTTTAGCTGCTTATGAGCGGATGGCGTATGAACGTGCTCGCACAAGCTTAACCAACAGCGCGATGGGCTCTTCTTTGATTGCCCGCGAAGCTGCCGACTTATCTTTTGCTTTAACTGCAGCAGTTGTTCTGGACATTTTTTTATTGGGACTTGCTTGGTGGAGTTTGCATAGGTGGGTCTTGGGTCCGCTAAATGAAATGCGCGAACAGTTGCGAAGGGTAGCAGGCGGAGAGCGTCATACACTCATCTCAATTGATAGTCCGATGGAAATACGCCAAGCAGCTGCCGATGCAGAATTAATGCGCAGGGACTTGGTTCGTGAAATTGATCAGGCTCGCTCTGCGACACAGGGCCTAGAGCAAAATGCTCCCATTGTGGAATCTATGCGCAAAGCTTTATCTGCGACAAATGAAATCTCACCGCCGGTAGGTATGGACATCTTCGGTGTTACCCAGCCAGCAAGGGGAGTTATTGCTGGAGACTGGTGGGACATAATTCCCACTCCTGAAGGCCGAGCAGTTGTTGTTGTTGATGTCGCTGGTCATGGAACAGAGTCTGGCATTTTAGGACTGCAGATCAAGGCCGTGATGACAGCAGGTTTTGCCGGAGGAGTAGCCCCCGAATTAATTTTCAATCGTATTTCTAAAGATTTGCGACACATTGATGCACTGCATGCGACAGCTTTTGTTGTGCTTATTCCAAACGATAGTCATTTGCCAGTTGAATGGATTAACGCTGGGCATCCGAGCGCATTATTTCTTGACAAAAATAGTGTCGCACATGAATTGTCTGCAACTGGGCCAATGATTGCTGGATTCGCAGCACACTGGGAACGCACAGAGCTAAAACTGTCAGAAGGTGAAAGAATTTTGATTATGACGGATGGGCTGGTGGAAACACGAGATAAAAACAATGAAGAGTATGGACATAAACCCCTAATTAAGACGCTAGAAACATGCCAACCAGGAATGGATAGCGAGACTTTGGTAGGCAATTTACTGACGAATGCTCGAGGGAAATCGGTCACTTGGGACGCGGATGACGTAACTTTGATTTCTTTGACGCGAAGGGTCGGATTATGAATCAACCTCAAGTTCGCCCAGAAATTGAGGACTTGCCAACCTATAAAGCAGGTAAGCAGGTTGATGCTGTTGCGGGTCTGATTCCGTACAAACTATCAAGCAATGAAAATGCTTTTGCCCCCTCGCCAGTAGTACTTTCAGCAATCATCGAGTCCGCAACAAATATCAATAGATATCCCGACCCATTCGCAACAGCACTAACAAAATCAATCTCAGCTAAATTTGATGTACCAGAAGCCATGATTGCGACCGGCACAGGTTCTGTTGGAGTCTGTCAACAAATAATTCAAGCAACTTGTACAAGTGGCGATGAAGTCCTGTTCGCGTGGCGTTCATTTGAGGCCTATCCGATAATAACAAAAATTGCGGGTGCAAAGAACATTGAAGTGCCATTGCAACAGGATGCTAGCCATGACTTGGAAGCTATGGCTAAGGCGGTCACTAACGCAACACGAGTTATTTTCATTTGCACACCAAACAACCCGACTGGGAATGTTGTTTCTCAAAGTGGATTTGATGATTTCCTGAAAAAGGTTCCAAAGAATGTGTTGGTAATTATTGATGAAGCATATGTGGAATTTAATCGAGATCCAGCAGTGGTCAATGGCCTAGCAACCGTGAAAGCGAACACCAATGTAGGTCTCCTTCGAACTTTTTCCAAGGCATACGGTTTGGCGGGCCTCAGAGTTGGTTATTTTATTGGCCCAGAAAATGTTGCCGAGGCAGTCCGAAAGACAGCAGTGCCATTTGGAGTCTCTAACATCGCCCAGAGTGCTGCTGTTGCGTGCTTAGAACACGAAGAAGAACTTTTGGAAAATGTCGAAGCTATTGTTCAGAAGAGAAGTTGGTTTGAAAGAGAACTACACGCTTTAGGTGTGGACTTCGTGGAAAGTCAAGCTAATTTTGTGTGGCTACCTCTAGACAAAGACACGGACGCATTCACTAAGTTGTGTGCAGATTACGCTCTGGCTGTGCGACCCTTCACAGGTGAAGGTGTACGCATAAGTATTGGCGAGCAGGCTGGTTTAGATCGGATCTTGGAAGTAATTAAGATTTTTCAACAAAGAAAAAATATCGGAACTTAATTAGTTAAAGCTGCACGAACTGCGTTTGCAACAGCACTTCCGTCAGCTCGACCTACCACCTGTGGCGTGACAAGTTTCATGACTGCGCCCATAGCGCTGGGCCCACTCTGACCAGCGGAATTTACGGTGTCGATTGCCTGCAAAATTATGTTGTCCAATTCTGCTTCTGATAATTCTTCAGGCAGGTACTTGGAAATTATTTCTAATTCAGCGCGCTCGCGGTCAGCGAGCTCGGGACGATTAGCGGCATCGTAGGCAGTAGCGGATTCTTTGCGCTTCTTGCCTTCCTTGCTCAGAACTGACATTACTTCTTGGTCGGTTAATACACGAGACTCTTTGCCGGAAACTTCCTCATTTGTGATTGCCGAAAGAATCATCCGAAGTGTCGCGGTAGTTAATTCATTCTTTGCTCGCATAGAAGTTGTTAATTCAGATTTAAGTGTCTCTTTAAGTCCAGTCATGTTCCTACACTTTCACACTTACTTGAGTTAGCGGGCCAGACTCAACTGGAAAGGCTTGAAGACTTAAGGGATTGGGATTCCCTTGCATTTGCGCCACTCATCTCCAAGTAGTCCGGAACAGGTCTTAACTGGCGCCACATATCCACCACCTCGATAACCGCCAGGCAGTAATCCACCGAGCGTATTAAGTTGCCAAGGCTTGGCAGGTAAACCTTTAAGCGCTCCATTCATGGACTCCTGCCAAATCGGACCTGGCATGAGTGAACCAAAAACTTGCGGGTAGTAAACGCCATTGATTGTTATGTTCTTCATTGGATAAGACTGACCACCACGTGGATCACCTACCCACACGGCCGCAGCTAAGTCAGGGGTATAGCCAACGAACCAAACTGCTGCTGAATTGTCTGTGGTTCCAGTTTTGCCAGCAGCTGGACGACCGAGTGTCATCTTCTGTCCGGTGCGACCCCCTAAGGGTCCATCAATCACGCCAGCAAGAATTGCACTGACGCTATCTGCTACCTGTTCGTCAATGGCTCTCTTACATTTAGATGGTGGAACAGGTAGATGATGCCCATTTCTATCAAGGATGTCTGTGATAGCGGTCAATTCACAGTGGATGCCATGTGCTGCAAAAGTTGCCATGGCTTCGGCCATGTCAGAAGTTGTTACATCGAAACAGCCAAGAGTGAAGCAGGGGAGAGTTTTCAAATCTTGTCCGTTGCCTTCTTGTACGCCAGCGAGCCTTGCCATCTTTGGCGCTAAGCAGGTACCAATTTTTTCTTGGAGACCGACGAAGAACGTATTAACAGAATATGCGGCTCCACTGACCATGTTGAACGTACCCGAAGCTGTTGAATTTTGTACCGTATATGGAGGGTATGGAGCCCCAGTTAAACATTCTTTAAAATTAGTAAAGGTTCTCGGTGATGGCGAGTTGATTGTTTCAAATGGGTCAATGCCCACAGCCAAAGCTGCTGCCAAAGTGAAAGCCTTGAATGTTGAGCCCGCTTGAAAACCGACTGTACCGTTGTTTGCAACAGGTACGTTGTAATTCACAGTCGTTTTTCCTAATCCAGATGTTCCCCAAATTCGATCTTGAGCCATGGCGATGATGTTGCCCGTGCCAGGTTGAACCATAGTTATTGCTGCCGCTTTGCCACTCGGATCCGTCGGCGGGATTTTTGTATCTACTGCTTTTTGCGCTGCTTTTTGTGCCTTGGGATTTATGGTGGTCTTTATTGTGAGCCCCCCAAGATTAAGGAATCTTTCACGCTCTTGCGGAGTTCCACCAAATGTTGGATCGCTAAGCAAAATAGTTAAGACATAATCACAGAAATATGCGGCATATGAAGTAGTGCATCCGTTTGGATTTTGAGATGGCTTTAGATCAGTTGTTATTAGTGACTTCTCTGCTTCATTCGCCTTGACCTGAGTTATGTATCCAGCACGCGCCATTGCTCGAAGCACTTCATTGCGACGGGTTAAAGCGGCTTCAGGAAAGCGAGTTGGATCGAATAAGGACGGATTTTGGACAAGCCCAGCAAGGGTCGCTGCTTGAGTTAAAGTCAGTTCACTTGCATTTACTGAAAAGTATCTTTGCGCTGCAGTTTGAGCGCCATAGGCTCCGGCACCGAAGTAGGCGATGTTTAGGTATCCGCGAAGAATTTCTTTCTTAGACATTTTGGTTTCAAGAGAAATTGCATATCGGGCTTCACGAATTTTTCTACTGATCGATTGCTTTGTTGCTGCTTTTCGCTCTTCTGGAGTATTGGCCGCAGCCAGAAGGAGTTGCTTAACGTACTGCTGAGTGATGGTAGATCCACCTTGCACTTGCGCACCAGAACCGGTCGACAGTGCGGCGCGCAAAGTACCTCTAATGTCAACGCCAGAGTGTTGTAGAAATCTTTGATCCTCAATTGAAATGATGGCTTGTTGCAGAAGTGGAGAGATTTGACTTAAAGGAACCTCAATGCGATTTTGTGCGTAAAGGATTGCCAATTCACGGCCCCAAGAATCAAGAATCAAATTTTGCTGAGGCAAAGGAACCTCAGATAAATCTGCAGGTAAGTTTTTAAAGCCTTCAACGCCATTGCGAGTCCACATCCCGATTCCACCAACAGCTGGCAATGCCATTAGACCTGCAACTAGACCTGCGACTAGCGTCACGGCTAACATGCGAATCGCGATTCGAATTCGACCGGCTGGCGGTGTTGTTTCTGCGCTTTTCATTATGCTTTCATGCTAACCCGAAATTTTTTTTCTGGGCAATAATCTAACTAGTATTTTTTAAAGTCTCTGTTGTTTATCAATTACGATATTTTCATTGACTTTAATCCGTTACTAGTGGATGGTGGTCATAGCAAGTACGGGGTGAGTATTGGTTGGTGTTTGAAAGCGCTGACTGGAGGTGAGCAAGTATGTTGTGGGATTTTGAATGGAGCCGCAGTGCGGCATGTAGAGATGCTGAACCAGACCTATTGTTTGTTCAGGGCGCAGCTCAAAATCGGGTCAAGGTTATTTGTGCTGGGTGTAAGGTTCGTACCGAATGCCTTGCTGACGCACTAGATAATCAAATTGAATTTGGTGTCTGGGGCGGTATGACTGAGCGTGAGCGCCGAACCTTGTTGCGTCGCCGCCCTAATGTTTCATCTTGGCGGGATGTTTTAATCTCAGCTCGCAAAGAATACGACCGAGTGGATCCAGTCGCGTACTTGACTGGTAAGTAAATATTGTCAATGTTCGCGCAATATCTGTTCCTGCTCTAGAGTCAAGTTATGACTAAATGGGAATATCTAACTGCGCCAGTACTCGTTCATAACACCAAAGCTATTTTGGACAATTTTGGTATTGATGGCTGGGAACTAGTGGCAATTGTGCCAGGAATGAATACTGAAAATTTGGTTGCCTACTTTAAGCGCCCAAAGGTGTAGTTGATGAGTGCTGTGGAAGCTCGCTTAGAGCAAATTGGCCTATCACTACCTGCAGTAACGGTGCCGCTGGCTGCTTATGTGCCTGCGGTTCGTGGCGGAAACTTGGTGTTCACCTCTGGCCAGTTGCCTATGTTGGACGGAAAAATTATGGCGACCGGACGACTAGGTATCGATGTCGAGATCGCCACAGCTGCTGATTGTGCAAGGCAATGTGCCCTCAATGCATTAGCCGCAGTTAAGTCTGTGATCGGAGATCTCGACAAAGTTGTGCGATTGGTAAAAGTGGTTGGCTTTGTGGCCAGTGCTCCAGAGTTCACGGACCAACCACTTGTCGTCAATGGCGCTAGTGAGGTGTTCGCGGCGGCTTTTGGTGAGGCCGGGGTCCATGCCCGCTCATCACTAGGAGTGGCGGTTCTGCCACTTAATGCTCCAGTAGAAGTCGAAATAATTGTGGAAGTTCAAGATTAAAGACTGCACCATCTGCGAATACCAAATGAGAGCGAGTAGGTGTAAAAGTAAATGGATAATTTGTTAGGCACCACACCATTATTTAGCGCACTTGATGAATCGGCTGCACGCAGATTGCGCGAACGAATGGTCAGTCAAGATCTCAAAAAAGGCGAAGTGCTTTTTGAAGAAGGTGCAGAGGGTGATCGCCTATTTATTCTTATCTCAGGAAAAATTAAGTTAGTTCACTCTGCAGAGGATGGGCGTGAATCTGTATTTATGGTGCTTGGCACGGGGGATATGTTTGGCGAACTTTCGGTCTTTGACCCAGGCCCACGAACATCAACTGCAATTGCGGTAACAAACTCAAAGGTCATGGGTTTAAGTAATGCAGACCTACACCCTTGGCTTGCCCAACACCCAGAGGTCTCACATTCATTGTTGCAGGCATTAGCAAATCGACTGCGCAAAGCCAATGAATCTATGTCTGACTTAGTTTTTGCAGATGTGTCGGGCCGAGTTGCAAAAGCAATAATTGAATTGGGTGAAAAGTTTGGGACACCGGGTGATGATGGAATCCATGTCCCACATGATTTAACTCAGGAAGAATTAGCTCAGCTTGTAGGCGCTTCGCGTGAAACAGTAAATAAGGCTTTGGCAGATTTTGCTACTCGCGGCTGGATACGAGTGGAGACTCGTTCCGTTGAAATTATCAATTTTGAACGTTTGATAAACCGAGCTAGGTAAATACGGTGGCGTCTGCATTAGTTGAATCCCACACCGCGAAAGTGCGTCGTGCTCGCAAAGTAAACCGAGAACTAGCAGAGACCTTTCCAGAAGCCAAGTGTGAATTGGATTTTGAAAACCCGTTACAACTTTTGGTGGCCACGGTCCTTTCAGCTCAGTGCACGGATAAGCGCGTCAATATGGTCACTCCAGTGCTCTTCAAGAAATTTCCAAATGTAGAGTCACTTGCTAGCGCGCCGCGCAATGAATTAGAGGATGCAATCCGCTCAACTGGTTTTTATCGTAATAAGGCGACATCAATCCATGGGCTTGCCGCAGCAATTATCGAGCGTCATCAAGGAATTGTGCCCAACACAATGGCAGAACTTGTAAAGTTACCCGGAGTTGGTCGAAAGACAGCCAATGTTGTACTGGGTAACGCGTTTAATGTCCCTGGCATCACTGTTGATACGCATATCGGCCGAATTGCCCGACGGATGGATTGGACTAAACATTCCGATCCAGTGAAAGTCGAGTTTGATTTGATGGACCTGTTCGACAAGCAGGATTGGACTATGTTGAATCATCGCCTTATTTTCTTAGGTCGTAGGATTTGCCATTCCCGTAAACCAGCTTGTGGTGCATGCTCAGTAGCAAAGTGGTGCCCATCTTTTGGGTTAGGCCCAACAGCGCCGGAATTGGCTCAACTACTAGTCAAGACAGGCGATGGCGAACCTAGTGATGGATAAAATTACGCAATGATTCCAGAATGGCTTTCGCCAATTGAAAAGATGTCACATGAATCTCCAAGACTGACAAGTCAAGGGCAACCGATAGGGACTCCACGTGAGGCCGCGGTTTTAATCTTGATTGGCCCTTGCGAAGACCATGGTGATGTCTTGCTTATCGAGCGAGCGATTGGCAAAGACAAGCATTCTGGTCAACCTGCTTTCCCGGGTGGACAGGTAGAGCCGTTTGATGAGTCAAGGAGCGCCACTGCATTACGTGAAGCACACGAAGAAACAGGCCTTGACCCTGAATCTGTTCATGTTATTGCGCAGTTGCCAGATTTGTGGGTACCGCCTTCCAATTACCTGGTTACACCCATCTTGGCTTGGTGGCATACCCCACATGACTTATCGGTGGGCGATGCATCCGAGGTACATCGAATTCAACGTGTGCCCATTACTGAAATCACAAATCCATCCCACAGAATCATGGTTCGCACGCCATCTGGATTTATTGGCCCCGCATTTAATATCGCATCCATGTTGGTGTGGGGGTTCACGGGTGGTTTATTGTCAGACATAGTTGATTTAGGCGGATGGACTCAACCTTGGGATCAAAGTCGAATCAAAGATATCGGATAACTTAAACGCAATAGATTGGTAGACATGAACAAGGTTGATACAGGGATAGCAATTTTTCTGGCACTGGTTGCTTTAAACGGCTGGCGCCGTGGACTGGTGGTAAGTGCATTCTCTATCGTTGGTGCTGCGCTTGGCGCTATCACCGGTCACTCCATGGTTGCTAAGTTCGTTACCGCTTCACAGCCAAACACAATTAAAGTCGCGATGATTGCTGGCGGCCTTATTATTGGCGCAAGCTTTGGTAGTGCCGTTGGATCTTTTGTTGGTCGCAGAGTCAGAACCATCTATTCATGGACTCCGCTGCGTTGGGTAGATAATGCTGGTGGCTTATTTCTTTCAGCTGTAATTTGGGTATTTATTCTTTGGGCAGCTGCGCGCGCAGTCGTTGATGTTCCAGTTTTGCGTGTCGGAAAAACAATACGAGCCTCTGAAATCATTACATTTTTGAACACGAATATGCCGACTTCAGTGGTTGATTTAATTGACCAAATCATCAAATCAAAAGACCTAATCAAAAAATTCTGGTAGGACTATAGATGGCATAGGCGAGAGAGAGTTGATTCGATGACTAATGAAACCCTGGAAAACTTGTCATCAGAGAATCGGGTTTTTCCGCCGAGCAAACAATTCGCAAACCAAGCTAACGCTACTGAGTCTCTTTATGATGAGGCACAAACTGATGCAGAATCTTTTTGGGCAAAATATGCCAGAAATTTGCAGTGGGAAACAAAATGGGACCAAGTTTTAGATTGGGCCGATGCCCCAGTTGCGCGGTGGTTTGTAAACGGGAAAATAAATGTTGCAGTTAATTGTTTAGACCGCCACGTGGCCAATGGGTTAGGTGCGCGCATTGCGATTCACTTTGAAGGTGAACCTGGCGACACCAGGAACATCACATATCAAGAACTACTGGATGAAGTGTGCCAAACCGCCAATGCCTTAGTTGAGCTAGGTGTGGAAAGTGGTGATCGGGTAGCCATCTACTTGCCGATGATTCCTGAGGCCGTCATTTCGATGCTTGCTTGTGCTCGTATTGGAGCCACTCATTCAGTAATTTTCGGTGGCTTCTCAGCCACAGCATTAGCAAGCCGGATTGAGGATGCGCAAGCACGTTTAGTCATAACTTCTGATGGTGGGTTTCGCCGAGGGGCGGCCTCAGCACTAAAGCCAGCAGTTGACGAGGCAGTCAACCTAGTTGACATAGTAGAGAATGTCATTGTTGTCAGGCGCACTGGTCAAGAAATTGCTTGGAATGAAGAAACAGATATTTGGTGGGATGACTTAGTGTCTCGTCAACCAAAGCAGCATGAGGCCCAAGCATTTGATAGTGAACACCCACTTTTTATTTTGTACACCTCAGGAACAACTGGGCAACCTAAGGGTATTTTGCACACAACTGGCGGCTACCTGACACAAGTGGCTTATACGCATCAGATGGTATTCGATATCAAACCAGAGACCGATGTCTATTGGTGCACCGCGGATGTCGGATGGATTACTGGACACTCTTATGTCGTTTATGGGCCGTTGGCTAATGCGGCAACTCAAGTTATTTATGAGGGAACGCCTGACACCCCACACTTAGGACGCTGGTGGGAAATTATTGCAAAGTATGCAGTGACAATTCTTTACACCGCACCGACTGCTATCCGAACTTTTATGAAATGGGGAGATGAATATCCAAGTGCCCACGACCTTTCAAGTTTGAGATTGCTGGGAAGTGTTGGAGAACCCATCAACCCAGAGGCATGGATGTGGTATCGAAAGACGATTGGTCAGGATAATTGCCCAATCGTTGATACCTGGTGGCAAACGGAAACTGGCGCAATAATGATCAGTCCATTACCTGGAGTTACGGCCTGTAAACCAGGTTCAGCGATGAAACCTTTGCCGGGAATTAGTGCGGCGATTTTGAATGAATCAGGCGCTGAAGTTGGGTTTGGTGCCGCTGGATATCTCGTACTCACTAAACCGTGGCCAGCTATGTTGAGAGGTATTTGGGGTGACCCCGAGCGATTCAAAGACACTTACTGGTCAAGATTCACAAATCAATATTTTGCTGGTGATGGAGCAAAGTGGGATCACGATGGTGCCATTTGGCTTCTCGGTCGAGTTGATGATGTCATGAACATTTCTGGCCACCGCATTTCTACAACAGAAGTTGAGTCAGCACTCGTTTCGCACCCGATGGTAGCTGAAGCAGCCGTAGTAGGTGCCGCAGATGAAGTTACTGGACAAGGAATTGTGGCATTTGTCATTCTGCGCGCCGGGAGCGTCGATGGCCCAGATGTAGCGAAAACTCTGCGCGATCATGTGGCGGCAGAGATTGGGCCAATTGCTAAGCCTAGGCAGATACTCATAGTTGCGGATCTACCCAAAACTCGATCTGGAAAGATTATGCGGCGATTGCTCCGAGATGTAGCAGATCACAAGTCACTTGGTGATGTAACAACGCTGGCTGATCCCACGATTATGAATCTCATAAGTGCTGGACTAGCTAACTCCGATAATCAGGACGAATCGCAATAAGAAATGCACTTACTCAGGTAATCTCATAAGCATGAGTCAAGAGGTGGGCGTCCTGAATAGCATCAATCCCAAACAACAAAGTTGGTTAAACCGCGTCCTTCGGGATGAAACTACGGGAGGAATGCTTTTACTGTGTGCCGCAGCGATTGCACTCTTCTGGGCAAACTCTCAATGGCACGCGAGTTACGAGCACTTTGTTGATTTTAGAATTGGGCCAGAATCACTTGGCCTAGATCTACCGGTACACATTTGGGCCGCTGATGGGCTGCTTGCTATCTTCTTTTTTGTTGCGGGCGTGGAATTAAAGCACGAATTTGTGACGGGGACCTTGTCCACTCCAAGGCTGGCGGTTGTCCCAATTGCCGCTGCATTGGGCGGGATGCTTGCCTCAGCAACAATTTTTCTCATTGCCAATCGTGGAACAGATTTTTCACAAGCGTGGGGAATCCCAATTTCAACTGATATTGCATTTGCTCTGGCAGTGCTGGCAGTTGTTGGTCGAGGTCTGCCAATGGAGTTGCGGTCATTTCTGCTCACATTGGCAGTGGTCAACGATTTAGCCGCGATCACTGTAATTGCTATTTTTTACAGTTCAAGTTTCAACGTGGTTGCCTTATTTATCGCGGCAATTTTGTTAATCATTTTTGGGTTCTTGCAAAGACACGGATTTAATAACCCACTTGTTTTAATAGTTCTAGCTTTTGGTATTTGGTATGCAACTCTGCAAAGCGGAGTACATGCCACGGTGGCAGGTGTTGTCATGGGTCTGCTGATGCGGGTCAAAATAAGAAACAATGAAAAAATATCACCAGGTGATAAAGCAGAATCTTTCTTGCGACCATTTTCGGCTGGATTCTGTGTGCCTGCGTTTGCATTAGTGTCCGCAGGAGTTGCTTTGTCTGGAATACCCCTAGGCGAAGCAATAAAGCAGCCGTTGACGATTGGTGTTCTACTCGGATTACTCGTTGGACAACCTCTGGGCATAACACTTGGAGCCTTTTTGACAGCTCGATTCACTAAAGGAGCCTTGAATCCAAATCTGTCCTGGTGGGATGTTTTTGTTGTTGGCACTTTAGCAAGTATCGGATTTACCGTTGCGTTGCTGATTAATGAGGTTACGTTCGCAGGAAAAGATAGCCTATTAGCGAGCGGAAAATTCGCAATAGTATTCACTAATGGGATAGCAATTCTTGTTTCTTCTCTGGCAGTGTTTATTCGACTGCGATTTATACACCGAAAAACACAGGTCTAATTTTTCAAATCGTGATTTGAAGATATCACACAGGCTACTATTTGAGGTAAAGGAGCAATGATGAGTGAAAAATCAGGACCGAGTTTAGCTGACATGATTAATTCCGTGACCCAGGATGTTTCTGCATTGGTCCGAGGACATATTGAGCTGGCAAAAGCTGAGGTGCAAGAAGGGGCAGTGAATATTGCCAAATCGTCGATCTTCTTCATTGTGGCGGTGTCGTTCGCTCATTTGGCCAGCATTTTTGCGCTAGTCGCGATTGCGTTTGGAATTAACAGCGTGGGCCTACCGTTATGGGCCAGTTTCCTCATTGTTGCCCTTGCCTTGATGATTGTGGCAACCCTCTTTATCGTTGCTGGAAAAAAGCGACTTAAGCGATTGAAGTCATCACATAGAACTGTTGATGCAATAGTTGCTACCGCTACCTCCATCAAGACTTTGTAAGAAAGCATTTACTGAATAACTGTCTAGTCTTTTGACTTTTTTAAATAAATTTTCACCGAATGTACGATGCTTTTCTTATGAACGGTATTTAGCCGTCGTTGACGCTTTCGGGTGTTACTGGTGAAGGTCCCTTCTCCCCCGGGGGGACCTTTACTTCTCCCCAGACACTTTTTATAAACAACTCATGTCCATTGTGGATTTCCGCGACATACAGATTCATGGTTGAGCAACTACGTGCCAAACATGAGGAGTGAAAATGTCACATGCATTACTAATTGCAACCGACCAAGTCCTAATCGACGAATTCGTCAAGATGGTCGCCATAACGGAATCGCCATTGATAGTTGATGCAAATCCCAGTCACGTGCAGATTCGCGGAGCGTATCGAGTTTTTGTTGAAAGTTCACAGCTAGGTGAAGGAATAGTTCACAATGAAATCGTGATTGTCTCTGCTCAATCACCCGATGTCACGGCTTGGAAACTGGCGATTCTGCTTGAGGCGAAAGCCGTGGTGGGGATTGAAGGTTCACCCGATTGGTTTCTTGACCACCTTCTGGCACCTGCTCACAATATTGCCGAAGTCATTACTCTTGTGCCAGTGGTTGGTGGATCGGGTGCTTCAACTTTGGCCAGTGCGATGGCGGTGGAGTCCGCCCGCAAAGGTAAGCGGGTATGTCTTGTTGATCTTGATCCGCAAGGAGGAGGCATCGATGTGGTCTGTGGCGCCGAAGAAATAACGGGCGCAAGATGGCCTGATTTGGTCGAAGTCGATGAAATATCTGGCGCAGATTTATTGCGCTCATTACCAGAATGTGGGGGAGTTCGAATCTTGGCCATGCGTTCTGAATTGATTACCGCGAAAAAAATAGACCAAATACTCAGCGCCTTATTGACTGAAGTCGACTTGATCTATGTTGATAGCGCTCAAGATATCAAGACCTACTGGCAAAACATTTCCGACATTTCTAATCAGATCCTCTTAGTGCTACCAACAACTGTGCGAGCCACAACAGTCGCTAAACGAATCCTAGAAAGTCATGCGCATGACAAATTTGGGCTAGTCGTGCGTCAACTACCCGGAACAGGCTTAACCCCGTTAGCAATTGCACAGACACTCGGCATCTCACTTAAAGCACAGGTTGTCACCGACACTCGGGTAGTAGAACAGATTGAACAGGGTGTTGGATTGGGACGGGTAAGTATCGGTACCTTCAGTAAACAAGTTAGTCAACTTTGTTTGGACCTTGAATTGGTCTGATGGAGCATCAAGCCATGAGCGATTTAGTTGAGCGTGTTCGTGAGATTTGTCTTGAACGGGCACTAGCGGTTTCAGCGGAGAATGTCACTCAAATTGTTCGTGAACTCCAGCCGCTGATGAGTCCTAGTCAGCGCCTTGAAACGGTGAATGGAATCCTTGCTCAATTCACCGGACTTGGAGTCTTAGATGAGCTATTGCTCATTCAGGGCGTAACAGATATTTTGGTCAATTCACATTCTGAAATTTGGATTGATAAAGGTCAAGGCACTCAACGCGTTGCCACAACATTTCAAGATGAAAAGGAATTAAGAAATTTCGCAGTGCGCCTCGCATCAATGGCAAATAGACGTCTGGACGAAGCAAGCCCTTGGGTTGATGCGAGGATGCCGAATGGAGTCAGGCTGCATGCAGTAATTCCACCTTTGAGTGTGTCAGGAACAACAATCTCGTTACGAATACCAGCACAGGCGAACTTCACCCTAACGGATCTAGTGGAGGCAGGTTCCGTCTCAGTCACAGGAGCAATCTTGCTTGAGAAAGTGATCTCCGCAAATTTATCAATGATTATTTGCGGTGGAACTGGCAGTGGCAAGACAACAGTTCTTAACAGTTTGTTAGCACTGGTATCTCCCAAAAAGCGGATTGTTGTGGTCGAAGACTCACAAGAACTCAATGTTTCACATCCACATGTTGTCGCGCTACAGGCACGAAATTGCAATGTCGAAGGTTTAGGTGCGGTGACTATGAGGACACTAGTGCGCCAAGCACTACGCATGAGACCTGATCGGATAGTTGTTGGTGAAGTCCGAGGAGAAGAAATAGTCGATCTACTAAGCGCTCTTAATACTGGTCACGAAGGCGGGGCAACCACTATTCATGCAAACTCTGCCTCAAGTGTTCCAGCTCGGGTTGAATCCTTGGGATTAATGTCTGGGTTACCACTTTTAGCAATTCGTAAACAACTAATTTGTGGTGTGCAGGTCGTCGTAGATCTGACTAGGGATAGTTTCGGACAACGGATGTTAAGTGGACTGCATGTTTTGGAAGAAGGAGCAACGGGTGAGGTAACTGTGCTTAAAGCGATTGATCTAAATACGGATGAGCGATTCGAGCCCGGTTATAAAAAATTGAGTGACTTATTTAAGTCCAGAGGCCATTGATGCTCGGAATAACTATTTTGGCATTAATCAGCACTTCGGTTTACCTACTTTTTGGGCCTTTACCCCGCATCTCACCAGAGCCGTTTCAAAAGCTTAAGGACATCAAGTGGCGCTCCGTGAGACCGAAGACTCACGGACTTTCTAATTCCAATTTCTTAGCTTTACTATGGATTCTTCATACAGATCTTTTGGCTGGATTGACATTACACAGTTCGATTTCCAGAGCAATACAAAGAATGCCAACGCACCTGTTTATCCTCACCAGAAATGCTTTGGCTCAGCAAAGAGAAATCATCGACTCTCTTCATGAAGATGCGCTTGAGTTAAAGAATCCAATATTTTTTGATCTTGTCCAAATTTTGAAAGTAACGAATTTCACTGGTTCCTCCGCACACAATGCCATCATGCGACTAATAGATCGAGTCCAGAATGAGCATAGGAATGTGCACTTAGTGGCAAGTGAGTTGGCTGGGACAAAGGCAACGGTTCTTGTCCTAGCTTGCCTACCAGCCCTTGGAATGCTTATGTCTGCGGGACTCGGGATAAATTCAATGAAATGGCTTCTGGGTAACCCTGCTGGATGGGCTTGCCTTTTGCTGGGCTCTAGTCTTGAAATACTTGGCCTCTTTTGGGTCAAGTTATTAATCAATCGCGCTACAGATGTTGCCAGATGAAAGCACTCTTTTCATCCTCAATTATGTTGAGCATCTACTTGTTTCTATCAACGGCTAATCATCCAATGCAAAAACCACAGAAGCCGCTTAAGTTCCGAGGATTTATGGCAATGAAAAGTTCTCACTTCAGGAATTTTCTAATCTCGGTCACAGCACTTGTAACAGTGGGTGGTAAAAGTGGCCTCTTGCTATGCGCTGTAATTCTTGGCGTTCTATATCTTTTGGTCCCTAGGCTGCAAGAGCGAGAAAGGAATGCTGCGAAGCGGTTAACAGCAACTGAGCTCGCCAATGTCACAGAGCAAATTGCGATGTGTTTATCAGTTGGGATGACCACACAACAGAGTTTGCAGTTTGTGAGTGAGTCCAACGCCGATGGGGCTACCCACAATTTAGCCAGGACAATGAGGGCTATTGAGTTAGGTCAACCAGTACCGGATGCTCTCACATTGCTCTGTGCTGAAGATGCTCGTTGGCAACCAGTCTTAGAAATCTTGATCCTGGGTTTTAATTCGGGTGGGCCAGTGACTACGAGCTTGGATGCGCTCTTAATGCAACTACGAGATGACGCACAGAGTGAAGTCACCAGAAGGATACGCGGGGTCGCGGTGCGTTGTGTCCTGCCGTTGGGTTTGTGTTTCTTGCCAGCCTTCATTGTTTTAACAATCGTCCCAATTGTTGCCTCATTTATTTCACAGTTGGCATGGTGACCCACAACGTTAGTTTCGTCCACAAAATCTCTTGTCACTTGGAGAGCCGGTCACGTCGCTAGCACAATCAAGACGAGCATTTGCTCTCGGACATTTCAATTTGATTGGGGAATTACATGAAACGATTTTCAATTGTCTCTGCGTTGCAAGATGAAAAGGGTATGACTACCGCAGAGTATGCAGTGGGCACCTGCGCAGCCGCAGGCCTTGGTGGATTGCTCCTAAAAATATTAACCAGCACACAATTAGCTGACTTAATTGTCAGCATAATCAAACAGGCCTTTAGTTTTCTTTTCAACTAAGCGATGAATTCGGATTCCTTGCGGTTGGGCCGATTAAAAAGTCCAACCGCAAGAATATTGTTGAAGTTTAGAGATAACAACGGGTACGCCACAGTCGAACTGGCTATGACACTGCCGCTATTGGCTTTGGCAATGTGTCTGGGTCTGTGGCTGTCGAGTCTAGGCATGGCGCAAATACAGTTACAAAGTAGTGCTGCTACCGCTGCAAGAATTTTGGCACGTGGCGAGAATCTTCCAGCTACCTTTACTGATCAGTTGCCAAATGGTGCAGTACTTGAAACAACATTCACCCCTGAATCGGTGACTGTACAGGTGAGTCTTGATAAAGCGTCACCACTGTCCAAAATCCCGATGAACATAAACCTGAATGCGAGGTCTGTGGCAAATCTTGAGAGCAATCAAGGTGTCTTTATCAATCAAGAGTGACAGTGGCTCGGTAACAGTTTTGAATCTTGCTTTATTAGTTTGTTTAGCAAGTTTGTTCATTTCGGTATTTTCAGTCTGTGATGTCGCAGTCCAGGAACATAAGTTGCAAACCAGCGCTGACCTATCAGCACTGGCAGGTGCACAACTACTACTTTCCCAACCCGGTGAAGTTTGTAATGCGGCCGAGAGACTTGCAATACAAAATGGTGCACTCTTGGAATCATGCGCAATTGATCCGTCAAGTGTGACTGTTATGTTGAAAGTGAAAACACGAAGTAAATTGATTTCAAGATTTGCTCCAAGCATTTGGCAAGAGGCTCGGGCAGGTTTTTAAACCGACTTATCCGTTGGGTACTGACTTAAGCATCTCGTTGAGTATTGTGATGGCCGCATGCTTATCAAGCGGGTTGTTGTTATTGCCACACTTTGGAGATTGAACGCACCCTGGACAACCATCTTCACACTTGCATTCAACCATGACATCGCGAGTTGCCTCGAGCCATTGCCGAGCAACTTCAAACCCGTGATGGGTAAAGCCAGCGCCACCAGGATTGCCATCGTAAATAACGATTGTGCACATTCCATTATCGGGATGTTCGGCAACAGAGACTCCACCAATGTCCCAGCGATCACAAAGGCTGAAAAGTGGTAAGAGCCCAATGGCCGCATGTTCAACAGCGTGAGCTGCTCCACTAACATCACCAATTTCAAGATCAGCCAGAACATGCGCAGGAATAGTCCACCAGAAACCTTGGGTCCTTAATGTTGTTGGCGGGAGTTCTAATTTTTCTTCACCAAGTATTTGCCCAGTCAATAACCGGCGTTTTTGAAAACTGATTACGTGATTTGTCACATCAACAATTCCAGCTGAAAGTTCAAATGGACCCCAGCTAACAGATCTTTCGGTAGAAACCAGAGACACCGAAGTAATTTCTCGCGCGTATGTGGAGTAGTCAACATCAGTTGCATGCGCGAAAATCACATGCTCAGTCCAGTTGAGGTCATCGACGTAGAAAGTCTCACCAAGGTGGACGTAAATTGCCCCTGGATGAACTTGGAGAAAAGCACCAGAAGAATCGATGGTGCCAAGAATCCTGCCAGTTCCCGTCTCCAAAATGTTGTATGCAGGTGATCCGCTGCCTCTGATATCAGCTAGGGACTGCGCCCGACCCTTGCCATTCCAATACCAGCCGGTAGGCCTGCGTTTGAGAAGTCCGTCGTGGCATAGCGCGTCCAACACTTCTGTGACGCGATCAATTGGTCCAAAGTTTGAAAGTTCATCATCGCAAAGATGCAGTTCACTCGCGGCAGCGGGCAACTGGGCAGCCAAAATATTTTTATTAGTTGGGTCACACACTGCAGCCTCTATGGGCTCATCATAAATAATCTCAGGATGGCGGACCAAGTAGTGATCGAGCGGATTGTCATTTGCAATCAGCAATGCGTGGGCGTCTTGCTGGTCCCGACCCGCTCTACCAACTTGTTGCCAAAAACTTGATCTTGTTCCAGGCCAACCAACCAACACAACAGCATCTAGACCTGAAACATCAACACCAAGTTCTAGGGCAGTTGTAGTAGCGAGCCCCAAAATATCGCCGGCTCTAAGTTGTCGTTCGATCTCACGACGTTCTTCAGGCAGATATCCAGCACGGTATGAAGTTACTTTGCCAACGAGTTCAGGCGAGACCTCTGTGAGTTTGTTTTTAGCAATCGTGGCAACAGTCTCGGCGGCTTTGCGCGAGCGAACAAAGGCTAATGTTCGCGAGCCCGAGATAACTAAATCGGTTAGCGCATCACTTGCTTCGGCGATGGCAGAGCGGCGAATAGCAGCGCCGAGAATATCAGTGCCAAGAGTCTCGCGCGGCAGCGTGAGCGCCAAGGTTAGGGCACCACGAGCAGATGTATCAGTAGAGATCTCGACGAATTCTTTACCCGTAAGCCTCTTGGCATGTGTAGCAGGAGCGGAAACAGTTGCTGAAGCCATGATTATTTGAGGATTCGAGCCATGGTGTTTTGCTATTCGAATTAACCTCTTCAAAATATTGCTAACGTGTGCCCCAAAGACACCTTTGTAAACATGGCACTCATCAACAGCAATAACTTGTAGATTGCGTAAGAAATGTGCCCATGTGTTATGGCTACCAAGTAGCCCGAAATGCAACATGTCGGGATTTGTCACCACTATGTTTGCACCCTCGTGCGCGAATCGACGCTCGACTGAGTCCGTATCCCCATCGTAGGTTGCAATTTGCAGTTCCGGGATGTTCCATTCGTACAGCGAACGACTCTGGTCATGGGCCAAGGCCTTAGTTGGGGCGATGTATAGCGACTTAGCTTTCGGGATTGTTAGCACATTATTAATCATCGGGATTTGATAGCAAAGAGATTTACCGCTCGCGGTGCCAGTTGCAACCACGACATTATTCCCGACTTGAGTGGCTTCGATGGCTTCAAGTTGATGGCGCCACAGTTTCTTTATGCCACCCCGTTCAAGAGAAGAAGCAACATTAGGCGAGAGCCATTTCGGCAGGTCTACCATCTGGCCAGGTCGCAAGGGCAAGTGTCGCAAATGTAGATCATCGCCAAAACGTTCTCTTAGCTCTATCTCCCATGTTTGCGACATATGCTGATTCTGCCGTTGAGCTCGGACTCAAGTGCATCTGGGAGCATTATTCCGATACATTTAGGTAAGAGAGATTGGAGTTCCAGTGGATGTGACGATTGAGACCAAGGCTTCGCACACTATTGTCTATGTCGATGGTGAAGTCGATTTGGCTAATGCCCCAGAACTAGATTTGGTTTTGGCAGAAACAGTCGCGGCCAAGCCAGTCGCAATTGTGGTTGATCTTTCTGCTGTGACATTTATGGACTCAACTGGATTAGGTGTTCTAGTTAGAACCTTAAAGCGATGCCAAGAAGGCGCTATCCGCTTGGATCTAATTGTAACTAATGATCGCGTTCTAAAGGTTCTGGCGATCACTGGCCTGGATACGGTGCTGCCGATTCATAGTTCGATTGAGTCCATCTCCTAGATTTTGTAGTTACTGGCCGTTTTTGTTCTTACTCGCTTTGGGCTAGAGTATGAGGTCGTTGCACAATTTATTGCGCAAAGCGCCCGTAGCTCAACGGATAGAGCATCTGACTACGGATCAGAAGGTTAGGGGTTCGAATCCCTTCGGGCGCGCAAAGTCAATTGGACTTATGTAATAGAGAAATCTCTCTCAAAACGCGTGCGAGTCATGAGACGGGCGCTTACCGATTACAAGAGACCGGCTTAGCTGGCAGTTTGTCGTCAATCAAGTAATCGACGAAAATGTCCGTCAAACATGCGTTATCGAAGCTGGTCAGTGGCGCATGAACAGAACCATTGAATGTTACTAACGGAGACTTAAGGTCTTTAGCGGTTTTGACAGCGAATGGGTAAGGAGTAGTTGATTCATACCTCGATCCGATTACCAGAACCGGACTGCCCGAAGTGTTGGTTCGTTTTGGTTGCACTCTTGAGGGGTTAGGAATATTTGGATCAGAGAAGGCTGCGGATGTCCAATCTAGCCCGTCTTCTTCACCTGTGTACTCAAAATCCTTTGGATCCTCCTGAAGTTTCGTCCAAAATGGCGATGCGGCTTCGATCTTTTCCTGCAGTGCAGCAGCATCTTCGTCGGAGCGATTATCGCGAGTGTCAACATCAAGAGAATTTACGATGCTTAGAATTTCGTAGCTATTGTCTCGTTTGATTTTCTTTGGTTCATATTTTGCGCCGCCGAGACTATCTGTATCGTAGCCATCCAGATCTAAAGCGAAATATTCGAAAATACCATTCCATCGGTCTGCACTTCTAAGGCCATCCATGCCCATGTTGAAATACTTTTGTGAGGTTTCCTCATCCAAATATGTCAGCGCAAAAATACCGTGGGTGAACATATATTCAGTACTAACTCGATTTTCAGTTCCAGGCACGACCTTCATTCCGGCAAAACCGACTAGTTTGTCATAATCGCCGAATTTACGAATCTCAAGCATTATTTCCTTGACTCTGCCCACACTGAGGTTATTCGCTTTTGCGTAACCTCGAATCAACCGGTTTAGCTGACTTTCTTGAGCCCGCGCATCTGCAACCATTCCACTTTCACTATTTGGCTCATTTGTGGTTGG
>VFKC01000037.1 GCA_009885745.1 Actinomycetota bacterium | reverse complement strand
GCTAAGACCGGAACCTGCCGCTGTGACTGCACGCAATTTGAAGTCATACTGCGAACCCACGATCAGACCTGCAACAGTAATCTGACCTGATGTTTGAGCCGGTGAAAGAGCAACCCAAGTTGAGCCACCATCAGATGAGTACTCATAGTTGGAGATTGCTGAACCGCCATTATCAGTCGAGCCAGTGAAAGCTAAATAAACATTGCCATCAGATGATGTCGCTGAATTAAGGGTTGGAGCATTAGCAATCTTGCGAGGAGTGGCAGAAATCGCATTAGAAGCGACGCCATTGCCGCTTGCATTAACAGCACGCAACTTCACGGAATACGAGGTCCCATTTTGTAACCCACTGATAACAAGTGGGCTGGATGTGGATGAAGGTGAATAGGACAACCAAGTGGTTCCAGCGTTTAAAGAGTACTGATAATTAGTTATCGAAGCTGAACCATCAGAAGACGGAACAGTGAATGCAACAGTCAACTGCTGATCCGATGGAGTCACTGAAGTCAAAACAGGAGCCGAAGCCGTAGTTATGGGGTTTCCAACAACAGTGTTAGAGGCTGATCCCACCCCTGCAGCATTTACTGCCCTCAAAACAACGCCATATGCTGTACCGGCATTTAGTCCCGTAATTGTTAGTGGCGAAGTAGTTTGTGCTGGTGAGGGGCTAGTCCAGTTACCACCATTGTTCGTGCTGTACTGGATGTTGGTTACTGATGAACCACCATTCGTACCCAGGAGATATGAAACAACCAAATCATTATTTGTTGAAGATATTCCCGAAATCGTTGGTGCGGATGCCACGGTACGAGGGGTTGCTGTCATTTCATCAGATCCCGTACTCGCACCTACTTCGTTGACGGCTCGGATTTTGACAGGGTAACTTGCCCCATTTGTAAGTCCTTCAATAACTAACGGGCTGATGCCAGATGCCGGGGTGCGAGTTATCCAAGTTGCTCCAGCGTTAAGTGAATACTCATAATTCGTAACATTCGGTCCGCTGTAATCCGCGGTACCTTCGAAATTCACTGACAAAGAATGGTTGCCGGGGTCAATCGCCTCAATGGTGGGCGCCGAAGGTAATTCTGGAGCGTCATATTCAAATGTGACATATCCAGTTGACCCAGCCTCACGATATTCGATTCCTGTATAGCGAGCAAGTCCAGCCAACTCTGAAGTACCCGATGATCCTGCAATTCCTCCTAGAACACCGCCGCCGCCGCCGCCATAGTATTGTCCAGACCCAACAGTTCCTAGCAGTTTTGCTTGGTCTCCATTGGCGGTCCCTGAGACGGTTGATCCCTTAAGTGCCCGCTTGGAAGCACCCGCTGTACCCGCAATCACAAAAGTTTGCGACTCGGTTGAAACAACGGTAGCAGCTCCACCGCCACCAATTTTGTGTTCATCCGCACTCGCAGCACCAGTGAATAATCCCGCATCTCCACCGGAAAAATCTTCAAATGGATTGCTTCCACCGGATACGGTGCTTCCACCTGACCCAACTGCAATGTTGAAAGTTCTTTCGCCAGTTTCATTCAGGTCAATGTCACCAACAGTCGTGATGGCATAAAAGGGTTCCACAACTGTTGGAGCCCAGGAATTTGTGGTGTCATCAATCTGTGAAGAACCGCCCACGCCACCCGCAATAGATAATGTGACGCTGTTCACCCAGTTAGGGGCGACCCACTGTTGCACTAGATTTGCATTCGAGAATGTAATTGAGCAGGTATCATTCGAATTCGAGCAAACTGGTGTTGGGTAACTAGCAGGGACAGTAGCCCTAGCCGATGTATCTACAGCCAGAAATGACGACAGAATCAAAGCGGCCGCGAGTGTTGCGCGGGCAGCGTGACCAATACTAAGAATTGAATGCATGAAAATTTCCCCAAATGTCGACGAGAACCTGTTGAGTTCAGGCAAAACTAATCATACAGGCAAAAGCCGACAAAAAGTCCGACAAGCGCATACATTTTGTTGTGGATTTGCTACACGGTGGGTTTTTTTGCAAAAAGGTATTTTTTGGCAATTAATTCAAATTTGTAGCTGACGCGTCCAATTCAGACCGAGAAATTTCCAATGAGGCATCGAAAAGCAACGCTGACAGCGACAGATCAAGTGCTGCACAGATGGATGCCAACAATTCCGAAGATGCTTCTTTTTGGCCACGTTCGATTTCGGAAAGATATCCCAAGGAGACCTGTGCATCTTTTGAAATTTCACGCAGAGTACGCCCCGCTTGTTGGCGACGAGCGCGTAGAACCTCACCTATAACAACTCGAAGCAAAACACGTTGAGGTGCGGGGGCTGGCGCGACTGTACTCAGGTTTGCAATCTTGATTTTGTGACTTAGGTTTACGCTCTGCGCCTGCGATTTAGTGAAAATGCCCATACTGAAATGTACAACCAAATGGTGACAAAAGTTATTCCACCCCTAGAAACTTAACCAGAACCATGCAATTGGCCGATGGAGGATAAGCGAAAATCCCTATAAATAGGTCAACAAGAGTTCCAATGCGGCACATACTGTTTGCTCTCGGATGGATTCCCGAGAGGCGATTGGATCAATTTCGCTGGATTCAATATGCAAGTTTTCAACACTGGCAGAAACAATCTCGCCTGCTTGATCAATCTCAACAACACCGATAAATACTGTTCCAGGGGCTTGTCCGTCCTGTGAACTTGGGCCGGCTACACCTGTAGTCGCTAAACCAAATTGTGTTCCTAGACGCCTGGCAACACCTAGCGCCATCTGGAGCGCTACATCACTTTGCACTGCTCCGTGAGATAGCAAAGCCTCATCCACGCCGAGCAATTCTATTTTGGAACTCGAGTGATAGGCAACTATCCCGCCATGGAAGACAGTCGATGCGCCAGGTATTTGAGTAAGTGCAGCGCTAACCAGTCCCCCAGTTAAGGACTCAGCGACGGACACTGTTCGCGAATCCAGAGCAGTAAAAACGCTCTGAGCCAAACTATTAATGTCTCTAGCCATCAGCTATCTGTCCTATTTCTAGTTACCAAAATCCTAGCTTGCACAACGTAATCAATACCTGTTGCAACGGTCAAGACAACAGCAAAATACATCAGTGGATCTGCCAAATTGTTAACAAAACCATCAAGTGGCAAAAGGTAGAAGAAGATTGCAATGCTTTGACTGAATGTCTTTACTTTCCCACCACGGCTCGCAGGAATCACGCCGTGACGTAAGACACGAATGCGCAGAAGTGTTATGAAAATCTCACGCAAAATAATTACGACCGTAATCCACCAAGGAACGATCGACTGGACAGACAGTGCGATTAGCGCGGTACCAATAAGGGCCTTGTCTGCAATCGGATCAGCTATTTTGCCAAAATCAGTAACTAGATTAAATCTGCGCGCGATCACACCATCAAGGAAATCTGTGATTGTGGCAACCAAGAAAATACCAGATGCAATCCACCACTTACTGGGCGTAACCGTCTCACTGAATACAGTGACAGCAAATATTGGAACCAGCAATAACCGAATTAAAGTTAAAATGTTGGCGTAGTTCACAAGTGGAATTGACTTTCGCAAAGCCGATGTGACTGAATCATCTCTAAGGGAACCATCTTGAGTCACTGGCTCACCACCCGCGCTATCAGGTCGATGCCTTCAGTATCCACTACCTGTGCATGCACAAATGTACCAATGGCATAGGAGTCATCACCAATGATGGTTGTGCTTCCGTCAACTTCGGGGCCTTGGTGTGCGCTTCGCCCTACATTTTCATCTTCTTCAATAAGTACCGTTACGGACTGTCCGATACGAGACAGGGCGACTTCCTCACAAGCACGTTCTGCCACAGTCGCTAAATACTCACGCCTTTGCTCGACGACATGATCAGGCAAATGATTATCAAGTTTTACTGCAGCAGTGCCATCTTCATCTGAGTATCCAAAAACGCCAACCGCGTCGAGTTTTGCCTCAATGATAAATTGCGCCGATTCTTCGACATCTTCTTCTGTTTCCCCTGGAAAACCAGCGATTACATTAGTTCGAGCCCCTAGTTGTGGGTTGGCTGCACGAGCGGTCTCCAAAAGTTCCAGAAAGGGCTGCGTTCCGCCAAATCTCTTCATTCGACGCAGAACCGATGCACTAGCGTGCTGGAAGGACAGATCAAAATATGGAACCACCCCTGGGGTGTTTGCAATGATTTGGACCAGTTCCGGCCGCATCTCTGCAGGTTGCAAGTAAGAAACTCGCACCCATTCAATTCCATCAATCATGGTTAAAGCGGGGAGCAATTTTTCTAAACTGCGCAGATCGCCGAGATCCTTGCCGTAGGAAGTTGAGTTTTCACTCACGAGTAATACCTCACTGACTCCATTTGCACCGAGCCACACCGCCTCCTCAATAATCTCAAGTGGATTGCGAGAGACAAATGACCCGCGAAAAGCTGGAATCGCGCAGAACGTGCAGCGCCGATCGCATCCTGAGGCTATCTTTAACGGTGCCCAAGGGCTTGCATTAAGTCTGCTGCGATAAATATGTGGACCCATACCTGGCACGGCAATGTCATCTTTAACTTGCGCCCTATCGACCGGGCTTATTGGCAACAGTGTACGACGATCAGTGGGAGTGTGAGATTCAATTACTTCACCATCAAGCACTCTGCGTAACGTAGATCCAATGTCTTCATAGTGATCAAAGCCTAAAATCGCATCAGCTTCTGGGAGTTGGGCAGCCAACTCTTTGCCATAGCGCTGTGCCATACATCCAACAGCTACGACCTTGCCGTGTCCAGCCATAGTGTCGCTGGCCTCTAACAAGGTGTCGATTGAATCCTTTTTTGCTGATTCAATGAAGCCGCAGGTGTTGACTAAAACCATTTCGGCTTGTTCGCCATTGTCAACTAGGTCCCAGCCATCTGCCGCTAACCGACCCGCAAGTTCTTCGGAGTCAACATCATTTCGAGAACAACCTAGCGAAACGATTGATACCCGCGGAGCAGTAGTCACCCTTTGACTTTACTCTCCACGAACTAATGCAATGGTCGCCGCTAGATCCTCAGCGGCTACCAAAACCTCGCGAGCCTTGGATCCTTCTGACGGCCCAACGATTCCACGGGTTTCCATTAGATCCATTAGCCGTCCAGCTTTGGCGAATCCAATTCGGAGTTTACGCTGAAGCATCGAGGTTGAGCCCAACTGAGTTGATACCACTAGTTCCAATGCCTCAAGAAATTCATCCATGTCGCTACCAATGTCAGAATCAATCTCTTTGCGAGTTGCCGCAGGCAAGGTAATGTCTTCGCGATACTGAGGTTGCATCTGAGTTTTGCAGTGCGCCACTACAGCCCGAATCTCTGCTTCAGTCACCCACGAACACTGAATTCGAATCGGCTTACTCATGCCCATCGGCAAAAATAATCCGTCTCCTTGACCAACAAGTTTTTCAGCGCCGGGTTGATCTAAAATAACGCGTGAATCAGCCAGACTAGAAGTAGAAAATGCCAGACGACTTGGCACATTGGCTTTGATCAAACCCGTCACAACATCAACACTCGGTCTCTGTGTTGCTAGCACAAGGTGAATGCCCGCCGCACGAGCCAGTTGAGTGATGCGCACAATTGAGTCTTCAACATCCCTTGGTGCGACCATCATTAGATCAGCAAGTTCGTCAACGATTACAAGTAAGTATGGGTAAGGCTTTAGGACACGTTCGCTACCTGGTGGTGGTGATACCTTTCCTGACTTAACGGCCTTATTGAAATCATCAACATGCCTAAAGCCATACGCCGCCAAATCGTCGTAGCGCATTTCCATTTCTTTGACTACCCATTGCAATGCATCTGCGGCTTTCTTTGGGTGGGTGATGATTGGGGTAATCAGGTGCGGGATTCCCTCGTATGCAGTTAGTTCTACCCGCTTTGGATCGATTAAAACCATTCGTACTTCTTCGGGAGTTGACCGCATCAGAACAGATGTGATCAGGGCGTTCATACAGCCAGACTTACCTGCACCGGTTGCGCCAGCGACCAAAAGGTGAGGCATCTTGGCAAGATTGGCGACAGTGAACCCGCCTTCAACATCTTTGCCAAGTCCAACCAACATAGGGTGCTCATCGCCCGAAGATTCTTTACTTCGCATGACATCACCAAGTGAGACGACTTCGCGATCAATGTTTGGTATCTCAATACCGATTGCGCTCTTACCTGGTATCGGGGAAAGAATGCGAACGTCTGCACTAGCGACCGCGTATGCAATGTTCTTGCTAAGTGCAGTGACTCGCTCAACTTTGACTCTGGGTCCGAGTTCAACTTCGTAGCGAGTAACAGTAGGCCCTCTTTGGAAGCCTGTTACTTTCGCGTCAATTTCAAACTGTTCCAAAACCTGAGTCAGTGCCTCAATCACAGCATCATTTGCCTTAGTGCGAGCCTTTGGTTCTGCGCCACGCTTAAGCAACGACTCATCGGGCAGTTTGTAGGTTAACGATGCGCTGAGCGGAAGTTGGATCGGCTTTGGCGCTGGTGTTGTAACGTTTGGCTTGGATAGATGCCCAGTTAAATCAACAGCCTCTGTTGGCTGATCATCTGCTATGACTAAAGCCTCTTCTTCGGATATGTTGATGGCTTCAGTGGTTTCAACGCTCTCGTCGATCTGAACTACTGGTGATTCGAACGGAACATCTCCCGCAAGTTCGCCGATTGATAAAGCAGCATCCACAACTGGCTTACGGGCTCGTGAATCTTTAAATCTCGATAGCCAGGAATTCTTTGGCTTCGGGGTATCTTCGCCCTGAGAAGCCGAAATGGCCTCAACAGTTGGATGGGCACCCTTTAACAACGATTCTGGAACAACTTTTTTGAATCTATCTCGAATATGGGCCGCTTTTTGTGAAATTTCATTTACTGGTGTTGCGGTAATAATTAGAAGTGCAAAGCATGAAAGCACAATAAGCAGTATCACTGTCACTGCTATCCCAAAAGCACTGATTCCAGGAGCAGTGACAAGCCAGCCGAGCCAACCCGAGGCGCTGCGCATAGCTTTTGCGCCGTCCGAAGGTGATGGGTTTTGGCGAATGATGTGTGAAATTCCCATCAGGCTCAGCGACAATACTGACCAGCCGATGATGAGACGTCCACGTTTTTGCGATGGAGAATCTGGGTGTCGCAGCGTATTTATTGCAAGAGCGAAAAATGCGATTGGCGCAAGATTATCAAAAACACCTACCCCTCCAGTAATGACCGAGGCGACCACACCAGCAATGAATCCACCGGCTGGGAACCAAACCGAGGCAGCAATCACTATCCCGACTGCAAGGTAGGCCAGACCGACCCCATCACGGCGCTGCGCTGGATCAATTTCACGGGCGCCAGAACCAAGCCCACGAGTGATCGCGCCGATGAGGTGAGCAAAACCTAACCACACTGCGCTCAAGACCTTGGTAATGCCGGTCATTACAGATGATAACTTTGATGAAGCCACAGGTTTACGCCCCTTTTGCGAAGATTTAGAGGACGCAGGTGTGCGAGGACGATTTTTTGTTGCTGACGGGGAAGCCATGTATCCAAGAATATTGGATTCTCCCATGTATCTGGGGATACTCGGATAGGCGTGTCGCAATTATGCTTCGACGACTACTGGAACAATCATTGGCCTACGACGATGCTTATCCCCGACCCATTTGCCCACCACGCGACGCATAATCTGTCCCAACTGGTGAGTATCAACGACTCCATCAGCAAGCGCTTCTTCCAGTGCAAATTTAATCTTCGGTAAAACGGCTTCAAACACCTTCTCGTCTTCACCGAAGCCACGAGCGTGTATCTCGGGACCAGCCACAACTTTGCCTTCGACAATGTCTACGGCCGTGAAGACAGAAATGAAACCCTCTTCGCCCAATATTCGACGATCCTTAAGAAGAGTTTCGGTTACATCTCCCACACTGGAACCATCAACAAACACATAGCCACAAGGAACAGCACCAACGATGGATGCTTTACCATCCTTAAGATCAACTACTACCCCATCTTCAGCGAGTACGACTCTTCGAAGATCGATACCTGTTGAGACAGCCAGAGCAGCATTGGCCCGCATGTGACGCCACTCGCCATGGATTGGCATGACATTGCGGGGCTTAACAATGTTGTAGCAATATAGTAATTCCCCAGCTGCAGCATGTCCGGAAACGT
>VFKC01000001.1 GCA_009885745.1 Actinomycetota bacterium | reverse complement strand
GTTCTACCTGCACCGGCAAACTGCAAGGTGCCGCGCAGCCGTCCGTCTTTGCTCACGGCTTTGAGCAATGCTTTGTATTTTGTGACGCTGGTGCCGCTGGCTTCGAGGCGGATACGCAACAACTCTTTCACGCCTTCTGGCAGGTCAGGGTCGTTCAATCTGCGTTCCAATGTGGACTTCTTCATGTCCGGCAGCGACACCCCGTAATCCTGCAGGATGTGCGCGAGAAGCTGCGCGCCTTTGGTCGCGCTATCTACTGCATCGTTGGTGGCTTCTTGAATCTCGGACTTCAGGCGCGTCTTTTCTAGGTCGAAGGCGACGACTGCGGCGTTGGCCAAGTCAAGGTCAACCAAAAAGCCACGGTTGTTTATTTTCTGGTCAAGATGCCACAGGGCCATCTCTGCGCCGGTGTAATTCCACTTGGGCATGATGCGATGCAGCTCGCGCATGGCCAGAATATCCTGCTTGGCGTATGCAATAAACCGCGCCCATTCTTCCGGGTGCGTGAGCCTCGTGGCGCGGCGCAGTTCGGAGTTCTTGGGGCGTGGCTTGCAGAACAGCTGAATCAGCGCTTTACCTTCTTTTATTTTTGCGAGGTCGTCACCAAGGCCCAGCACTTCCCCGAGTTCGGCTAGGTGTGCAGGTAGCGCGTGGGTGCGGGCTTGAATAGACGTGTCGTAGAATCGCTCTATAGGGATGTCAAGGCCCATTCCGTGCTTGAGCACGCCACGGTCGAAGGACACGTTGTGGCAGTAGATGGTTACTTGAGGGTCGTCAAGCGCGGCGCGCAGACCGTCCGAAGGCCATTCAAGGGAAGCCGTGCGGTCCCACGCCCGCACTTCCCCGTCGTCGAAGGCATAGGTAGCGATCATGGCTTCGACTTTTTCGAGATACGGGTACAGCCCCGGCTTGAGGTCAACCGTGGAGAACGTCTCGGTGTCGAACCAAAGCCTGATGCCTCTGGCGTCCAAGGCGTGCTGTTGGCCAATTATCTCAGTAATTAGCCCGCTCATTTTTTCCCCTTCCTCTTAGCCGGGATAGGTATGTGGCGCTGGTATGCGCGAGGCTTTTTGTATGGTGCATACTCCGGGCGCTCGTGACCGAAAAAACCCAAAAAGATTAAGCCCACGGTCAAAGCCATTAAACTAAGCAAGATAACTGCGATCATTTGCAACTCCTTAGCGCTTTGAGCGCGTTGTTGTGAAGCTTGTAATTTATAGCCATGTCATGACCTATTTCAGACAGGGCCAGTTTGTAGTACGTGATTTCTGCGTCACGCTCATCCACCACACGCCACCCAACCAGTGCGCTGGCTACGGTCAGCATCAAAAACACAAGGAGAACCCCGGCCTTCACTTTTTTGTCTCGCGCTTCTGCAATTCTCGATCAATGTACCAACGGGCTTTCTTCAAGTCTTCTACCGCGTCGGCTTTGAGGTCCGCCCGCCATATGTACTTAACAGCATTGCCGAGGTTGAAACCCATGTGCTCTGTCACGGTTATGCACTCCACCCCGCTCGGGTGGCTGGTGTAGTGTTTCGGGTGGGATACCGCGTCATGCTTGACCGCTCCCGCTTCAGCGTGAAGGATAGCATTTACTTTGGCGTCGATGCCCTCCCAGTAGCCGTGTCCTTGGGGGGTTTTGTTCCAATCAAACGAGGCAACGACGGACCCTGCTATGTGAAAGCTGGGTAGGTCGCGCGCTCGCCCACGCATATAATCCCCGGCGTCGTGGTCGATCTTCCAGACCACATCGCAGAGCTTCTCATAATTGAACACCGCGTGCTCAAGTTGTTCTTGGCTTTTATCCGCTTCGCTACCCATATACACCTCTCTCGGTTTGCCGCCGCTTTTAAAGAGACACTACTCGTCCATCCATGGCTGGGCACGACCCCGGGTAGGGAACCACGAATAGTGCTCTTAAAAAGCCCTCGGGATTGCCCCGAGGGAAGCGTCACTTGCAGGGTGAAACCCTTTACAGAATGTCTTCCGCGTCGGCACCAGCGCCGAGGTTTTCGAAGTCGTCCGGGCTGGCCACGGGACCCCCGGAGAATGAATCGCCGTCAGCGTAGAACTGGACGCCCGAGAGGGAGGCATTGATCTTC
>VFKC01000002.1 GCA_009885745.1 Actinomycetota bacterium | reverse complement strand
TTGCAATAGTTGATTCGGCATTTGGTCAGCGCCGTAAAACCTTGCGCACTGCTTTAGGACAAGTTTTGGGTAAACCTGATGAAGTTGAGCGGGTTCTCCATGAAGCCAATATTTCGCCAGGATTGCGGGGCGAACAATTGTCGTTGGCTGATTTCATAGCCATCGCAAAAGTGGCCGACAAAGTAATGTGACTAGTGTGCTAAAGCCAGTAACAGTCCGCGTCCCAGCCAAGGTGAATCTTTACCTAGGTGTGGGTAGCGCAGATTTCACTGGCTATCACGACCTAGCCACAGTCTTTCAATCGGTGAGCATTTTTGATGAAGTCACGATTAAAGAAGCATCTGAATTAACAATCACAGTTTCCGGACTTAATGCCACTGCGATCCCGCTTGACTCTTCAAATTTAGTTTGGCGGGCAGCTCAACTTTTTGCCCAAGCTTGTGGTGTTGATCCAAACATCTCGATTCATATTGAAAAGAAAATCCCAACCGCCGCGGGCATGGCCGGTGGTAGTGCCGATGCAGCCGCAACCTTAGTTGCCTGTGAAGCTTTCTGGAAAAGTGAAATCCCTCGCGACCAACTTGATGCAATGGCTGCGGCATTAGGTGCTGATGTGCCATTTATGTTGCACGGTGGTTGCGCACTTGGTACTGGTCGTGGTGATGTTCTTGCCCCGATCATGACACGTGGACACTATTACTGGGTTTTTGCCACATTTAATCAAGGTTTATCAACGCCGAGCGTTTTCTCCATGTCTGATGCATTGCGTCGTGATGAAATTGTTGAAACTCCATTAGTGCCAGCCGAAGTATTACAGGCACTGAGCCAAGGTGACGCCCGGGCGCTCGGACGCCATTTGCACAATGATCTGCAATCTGCAGCCATAGCGCTGCAACCTCGATTGCAGGATGTTTTGGATTACGGTCGGGAATCGGGAGCCTTAGGTGCAATTGTTTCGGGCAGTGGCCCAACCTGCGCTTTTCTAGTTGCGGATGAATCCACTTCTATCGACTTGGTAGTGGCCCTGATGTCATCCGGCTTGGTTGATAACGCAATTCGCGCGCATGGGCCAGTTCATGGACCCAGAGTGATTCAGACGATTGACTAAAGTAAGCCTCGACTAAAGTCGCTCGAATGATTATCGTGGACGACTGATTAACCGGGGCCGTCTTTCCAGACCGACAACACCGTTCCAAACCAAGTTAACAAGATGCGCGACAACTTCATCTTTCTTGGTATCGCGGGAATCAAGCCACCATTGGCCAGTGAGTGCAACCATGCCTACGAACATGTGTGCGTACATCGGAGCCATCTTTTTAGGAAATCCACGAGCCGCGAATTCATTAGCTAGTCGAGCTTCAACCTGCTGAGCAACATCAGAGAGCAAACTTGCGAAGTTGCCCGTCGGAGTGGCCACTGGTGAATCACGAAGCAAAATGCGGAAACCATCAGTATGAGATTCGATGTAATCAAAGAGGGCCGATGCAGCCTGTTCAAGTAAAACTCTTGGGTGCTCAGCAGTCAACGCTCGAGTAATCGAATCCAAGAGGTAATTCATCTCGCGATCCACTACCACGGCATAAAGACCATCTTTTGATCCGAAATGTTCGTAAACTACCGGTTTGGATACTTTGGCAGTGCTGGCAATCTCTTCAACAGTGACTGATTCAAAGCCCTTTTCAGCGAAGAGTGAACGACCTACTTCAACGAGTTGTGCGCGCCTTTGATGACCAGTCATGCGCACGCGATCTGCGTCTACTGACCTGTTGGGTGCGATGAATCCCAGTTCGTCATCTTCGTGATGCGGTGTGACTGCCACTGGAATCCTCTTCTATTGGGCTTGTCGCCCCTAACTCCCATAGGTTAGCGCACCCCATCGCACTCGTTCAACGATTCGATATTCCGGTGTCTTGCCTGAGCCAGTTAGTTCACTTAGTGACCATCGGGACAATGAACTGGCAACTTATGGGCTAAACTGGGCGAACTGTTGAGCGTCGAATCTTTTTCATCGGATTTGGCACACTGTCAGTATTCCCAGATCGTCTAATGGCAGGACAGCACTCTTTGGAGGTGCTTATCGTGGTTCGAGTCCACGTCTGGGAGCCCTCGGACAAGTTAGGCTAGGGGAGTGTCCACCACTCCAAATTCTGGCAAGAGCCTCAACGCTGTAGTTATTTTGGCTGCAGGTATGGGAACTCGGATGAAATCCGATCAGCCTAAAGTTTTACATTCAGTCCTTGGGTTATCTCTGTTGGAACACGTGCTCGGCGCAGTTGCCCCGCTTGCTGCCAAAAGTACAGTCGCTGTAGTTGGTCATGGCCGTAGCTTGGTAGAAGCGAAAATTCAAAATTCGCATCCAACTGTCATATGCGCATTTCAAGAGCAACAAAATGGCACTGGCCATGCATTAGCCGTCGCGTTGGAGGCGTTGCCTGATTTAAACTCAGGTCTTGTGCTCGTGCTGGCTGCAGACACACCGCTGTTAACAACTCAGGTACTCAGTTCGTTAATTGCAGTTTCTCAAGATGGCGCAGCCGCAGTCTTGACTGCTGAATTAATCGACCCAACTGGCTATGGTCGAATCATTCGAAACCTTGCCGGAGATCTTGACCAAATAGTTGAACAATCGGATGCAACAACTGAGCAACACAAAGTTTCAGAAGTGAATTCTGGTGTCTATGTTTTTGATGGCGCATTGATTCGTGACGCTTTGGCTCGTGTGGGGAACGCGAATGCGCAAGGCGAGCAGTACTTAACAGATGTGATTGAAATCTTGCGCGCTGATGGTCATCCTGTTCGTGCCTTAGTCACAAGTGAGGAAAACATCTTGGGAGTTAATGACCGTCGCCAATTGGCTCAGACTGGACAAGTTTTGCGCGCACGCATTGTTGAACAGTGGATGCTTGATGGGGTCACGATGATTGACCCAGGCAGTGTATGGATTGACAGTTCCGTCACTTTGCACCCTGATGTGACTTTGCTTCAAAATGTGCAACTCACAGGAACAACGGTTATTCACCCTGGTGCTGTTGTTGGGCCAGACTGCAGTCTGCACGACACAGTTGTTGAAAAATCAGCGAAGGTTGTTCGAACTGTCGCTGACAACGCGTACATTGGCGAAGAGGCGAGTGTTGGACCATTCACTTATCTAAGACCCGGCACGATTCTTGGCAAAAAAGCTAAGGCCGGGGGATTTGTCGAGATGAAGAACGCGGTATTAGGTGAGGGAGCAAAAGTTCCGCATCTGTCATATGTAGGCGACGCGGAAATTGGTGAAGGTACCAACATCGGGGCCGCCACAATCTTTGTTAATTACGACGGCGAAAAAAAACACCACACAACAATTGGCAAACATGTTCGAATCGGTAGTGACACCATGTTGATTGCTCCGGTCACGGTTGGCGACGGCGCCTATACGGCCGCTGGCTCAGTAATCACTGAAGATGTTCCTGCTGGAGCAATCGGTGTTGGCCGTAGTCGTCAGCGCAACATTCTTGATTGGGTCTTAAGACGGCGACCCGGTACTAACTCCGCCCAAGCAGCAGTGGCAGACTCGTTAATGACAAACACCAAGTAAAGGACGCGAACATGACTGGGAAAATACAGAGCAATGCCAAAAGAATGGTGTTGCTAGCGGGGCGTTCTCATCCAGAGTTAGCTGAATCAGTTGCCGAGTCACTTGGGGTAGACCTAGTTCCGACTAAGGCATACAACTTTGCCAATGGTGAAATCTTTGTTCGTTTTGAAGAATCTGTTCGAGGTTGCGATGCGTTTGTTTTGCAAACACACACTGCGCCGGTAAATGAATGGATTATGGAACATCTACTCATGGTTGATGCGCTTAAGCGTGCATCAGCAAAGCGCATAACAGTTGTCGCGCCTTTCTATGGTTACGCGCGGCAGGACAAAAAGCACGATGGTCGCGAGCCAATTTCTGCTCGTCTGATCGCTGATCTTTTCACGGCAGCTGGAGCAACTCGCATGATGAGCGTGGACTTGCACACTGCTCAAATCCAAGGGTTCTTTAATGGTCCAGTTGATCACCTTTTTGCGCTTCCAATTCTGGCCGCACACATTGGACGTACCGTCCAGCGCGACAAGATCACTGTTGTCTCACCAGATGCGGGTCGTGTGCGCGTTGCAGAACGTTGGACTGACATCCTTGGCTCACCTCTGGCCATCATTCATAAGCGTCGTGATCCAAATATCCCTAACGAAGCCAAAGTACTTGAAGTAGTTGGCGACGTCCGGGGACGTATTTGTGTTGTTGTAGATGACATGATCGACACTGGCGGCACAATCATCAAGGCTTCGGAGGCCCTGTTTGAAAATGGCGCCGAAGATGTAATCGTCACAGCTACTCACGGAGTCCTTTCTGCACCAGCGGCCGAGCGCCTAGCAGCGTCTAGAATCCGTGAGGTAGTAATCACTGACACGTTGCCAATTCCGGCTGAAAGTCGCTTCGACAAGCTAACTGTGTTACCGATCGCTCCTTTGCTGGCTCGCGCAATCCAGGAAGTCTTTGACGAAGGTTCAGTAACTAGCCTGTTTGATCACGTGGGCGTTTAGCACCTCACTCCTAACTGCGATTTGACCTAGGGGTCATACCTTGGGCTACTCTTAGAGGGCTCCTCGGCGAGGGCTACCAGGTAGCCGTTATCGACGAAGGTCTGCTGTGGAGCTGATCCGCACGACCAATTTAGGAGTACATAAAGATGTCAACTGCACTTGTTTCAGAATTGCGTACCGATTTCGGCAAGGGTGCAGCACGTCGCCTTCGTCGTGACGGAAAAATCCCAGCAGTGGTTTACGGTCATGGCACCGTTCCATTTCATGTGAGTTTTGATGCTCACGCACTAACTCTTACTCTTCGCAAGCGCGCGTCCTCTATTGAGGTCGTAGTCGAAGGCAACACTTTGATTGTCGCTCCTCGCGATATTCAGATTGATCCAGTTCGTCGCGGGCTAGAGCATGTTGACCTGTTCATCATCACTGCTGCCGAAGCTGTAACGATTGCTCGTGAAGCAGCAGATTCTTCTGCTCGCAACGAAGCAAATGCAGCAGCTGCGATTGCTTCGGCTGAAGCGAAGGCTTCTGCACGTGCCGCTCGTCTTGATGATGAAGCACAAGAAGGATCAGATTCTTCTTCTAGTTCCGAATAGTAATTTGGTAGATGTCAAACCACGATGCGTGGCTTGTAGTGGGACTCGGTAATCCGGGTCCCACTTACGCATCTACGCGCCACAATATTGGCGCAATGGTAATTGACGAAATTGCAAAAAATAATAACGAAAAACTCGGGCGACATAAAAGAGCTCAGGCGGATGTGGTTGAAACTCGCATTGCGGGTGAAAAAGTAGTTCTAGCCAAACCACTGTCATTTATGAATACCTCAGGTGGCCCAGTTAAAGCGCTGGCCACTTTTTATAAAATCCCAATGCAGCACATCATTGTGCTGCACGATGAACTCGATATTCCACTGGGAGCCATCCGCACCAAATTCGGTGGTGGGGACAATGGCCACAATGGTCTTAAGTCAATTCGTTCCTCGTTTGATACCGGCGAATGGCTTCGAGTCCGACTCGGGATTGGACGACCTCCAGGTCGCCAAGATCCAGCTGATTTTGTCCTAAAGTCATTTTCTTCAGCCGAAGCCCCTGACCTCGCACACTTGCGCAGCGAAGCATGCGAGGTTGTTGAATCCCTAATTACAGTGGGTCTTGATGCCACACAGAGCAGGTTTAATTCATGAATACAAATGAACTAGCACGTATGTTGGCTGTTGAGGCTGGCAAATTATTAAGCGGACTTCGTGCTCATGCAGTTCAAATCGACGACTCATTGGATGAGACATACACTTCAATGGCAAAAGAGGTTTTGGGCAATGAAGGTGATCGCGCTGGCCATAATTACCTAACGCAACAGTTAGCAGCTTTGCGACCGCAGGATGCCGTCATCAGCGAAGAAGATGCACCTGAGTCAGTCAGAGGCAATTCGCAGTTGGTCTGGATCGTTGATCCATTAGATGGCACGTCTGAATATTCCAGTGGTCGAATTGACTACGCAGTACATGTGGCATTGTGGGATGCGACTTCAAACTTGCCAGGAAAAATAGCGGTCGCATCAGTTGCTATTCCAGAATTAGACAAAGTTTGGTCAATGGATGATGAACCAATGGCTCCATCAACTTACAACGGTCCAATTCGAATTTTAGTTTCTCGCTCAAGGCCGCCTCGAGAACTTGTTCGAGTTGTAGCCGACCTGCAAGAGGCATTCCCCGAGCGAGGCGAAGTGCAAATAATCCAGATGGGTTCAGTAGGAGCAAAAGTCAGTTACATTCTGGATGGCAATGCTGATGTCTACCTCAACACTGGTGGCTTTTTTGAATGGGATCTTGCTGCTCCTTTAGGTGTGGCCTGTCATCACGGACTCGTTGTTTGTCAGATCAACGGCGAACCGTTTGCCTTTAACCAAGTGAATCTAAAACTAACTGGCGCGCTGATTTGTCGCCCAGAATTACAAAAAATCATTCTTAAGTCTTTAGCCTAAGCACATGTCCCTAACTGCATTGCTTGATGCGCTGAATGAGGATGAACAACTCACTGGCGCATTATTGGATTTGGCTGCTGGTCTTTCAGTTCGCTTGGGCATTGGATCCTCGGCAATTCCCTACCTTGCTGGGGTAGTGGGCAAGAATCACAAACCAATTTTGATTGTCACAGCTACTGATCGTGTTGCTGCGGATCTGGCTGAACAGTTGAAAGACTTTTTTGATCCAAAATCCATTGCACTATTTCCTGCATGGGAAACTTTGCCTCATGAGCGTTTAAGTCCAAGTGGGGACACAGTCGGTACCCGAATGGCGATCTTACGCAGACTGGCTCACCCAGAAGAGTCATCGCCTATTTCGATAATCGTGACAACTGTGCGTGCTGTTATTCAACCGATGGTCAAGGGACTTGGCAATGTGACACCGCTTCGTATTGTTGCTGGTGAAGAATTGTCGCTCAACGACCTGGTTGTGCAACTGGTAGACCTTGGCTTCGAACGGGTAGAGCTCGTTGATAGACGCGGACAGTGCGCAGTTCGTGGCGGAATCGTGGATATCTTTCCAGCTGACGCTGATCACCCAATCCGAATTGAATTTTGGGGCAATACGGTTGAAGAGATTCGCGAATTCTCGGTTGCGGATCAAAGATCAGTTGGCACGGCAATAGACGCACGCACAATAACCGCGTGCCGAGAGTTGCTACTAACTGAGACAGTGCGAGCACGCGCACAAATTCTTGCCGACCGCCACCCTGAACTAGGTGAGATTCTCACCAAGGTGGCGCAGGGTATTTGTGTTGAAGGTATGGAAAGTTTGATCCCTGCGTTGGTGCCAGAACTGGAAATGTTATTTGACATTGTGGGTTCCAATTGCCAGATTGTGGAAGTTGAACCGGAACGAATTGCTCAGCGCGCAGATGAATTAGCCCGAACGAGCGCTGAGTTCCTAGAAGCATCTTGGCATAACGCCACTGCCGGAAATGCAACTCCTATTGACCTTGGGGCTACTGGTTTTCGTGATTACCAAGACTTGAAAAATGAGTACGCGCAACGTGCTTGGTGTTCGCTTTCCGTCTTACCCGGTCCTGGCGATGTGTTGATTGATGTAGAGAGTGTTAAAGAATATCGCTCATCGGTTCCTGAATTCGTATCGGATGTTCGATCTTGGTGGCGCGCAAACCAAGATGTTGTGGTCATCATGGCTGGCCATGGCACCGCAGAACGGCTCATCGCGACTCTGAGCGAAAATGATTTACCGGCTCGACTAACCGAAACTTTGGATGCGCCTCGCGGTGAACATGTGGTGCAGGTAACCGTGGGTAAGCAGATTCACGGTCTAGTTCTAAACGCTGGCCGCTATGTGGTTGTAACTGAGATGGACCTATTCGGTGTTCGGGATGTGCAACGAGAAAAGAGCAACCTACCTAGTCGTCGCAAGGCGATGATTGACCCGCTGTCACTGAAATCTGGCGACTATATCGTCCACGAGCAACACGGAGTGGGTAGATACATTGAAATGTCCCAACGCCAAGTTCAAGGAGCAACGCGCGAATACTTAGTAATCGAGTATGGCCCAAGTAAGCGTGGGCAACGCCCAGACCGACTTTATGTGCCAAGTGACCAACTCGACCAAATCACAAAATATGTCGGCGGTGAAGCGCCAACTTTAAACAAACTTGGCGGTGGCGACTGGGCGGCTACAAAATCGCGCGCTCGTAAGGCAGTGCGCCAGATAGCCGGTGAACTTATTCGGTTATACGCAGTTCGCATGAATAGTGTGGGTCACGCCTTTGCTCCTGATTCACCGTGGCAACGTGAACTTGAAGATGCATTTGAACACATTGAGACTCCAGACCAGTTAGCTTCAATTAATGATGTGAAACACGACATGGAAAGCACTGTGCCGATGGATCGTCTTGTCTGTGGAGATGTTGGATATGGCAAAACCGAAATCGCGGTCCGGGCTGCTTTCAAAGCGGTTCAAGATGGCAAGCAAGTGGCGATTTTGGTGCCAACGACTTTGTTAGTGCAACAACATTTTGAAACCTTTTCACGTAGATATGCGCAATTCCCAGTCAAACTTGCAGCGCTGTCTAGATTCCAAACTGATGCGCAAGTCCGGGATGTTATGGCCGGGATAAATGACGGAACTGTCGATGTCGTTATCGGCACACATCGACTTTTCAACCCAGAGGTCCGATTTAAAGATTTAGGGCTGGTAATTGTTGACGAAGAGCAACGGTTTGGGGTTGAGCATAAAGAGCATCTAAAGGCTTTGCGGACAAATGTAGATATGTTGACTATGAGTGCCACACCAATTCCTCGCACACTTGAAATGGCAGTCACCGGTCTGCGTGAAATGTCAACGATTCAAACGCCACCAGAAGAGCGTCATCCAATTTTAACTTCGGTTGGAGCGTACGACGAGAAATATATCGTGGCTGCAATCCATCGAGAGCTCATCCGTGACGGTCAGGTTTATTTCGTTCACAATCGAGTCGAAAGCATCAATCGAGTCGCTACTCGATTAGCCGAATTAGTGCCAACCGCGCGCATTGCTGTTGCTCATGGTCAGATGAATGAACATCAACTTGAGCAAATAATTGTTGATTTTTGGGAGAACAAATACGACGTTCTGGTTTCAACCACGATTATTGAAAGTGGATTAGACATCCCAAATGCCAACACGCTGATTGTTGATCGTGCTGACACATTTGGACTTTCGCAACTACACCAACTTCGCGGACGAGTCGGTCGAAGTCGAGAGCGCGGTTACGCGTATTTCTTGTATTCGCCGGATCGACCGCTATCTGAAAATGCGCACGATCGGCTAGCAACGATTGCGGCTCACACCGACCTTGGGTCGGGTATGGCGGTAGCACTGAAAGATTTGGAAATCCGCGGCGCGGGAAACCTGCTCGGCGGTGAGCAGAGTGGTCATATTGCCGATGTCGGCTTTGATCTGTACGTGCGACTTGTCGGCGAAGCAATAGATGAGGTGCGTAATGGTCCTGAAGTAGTAAACAATCAAGCAGTAAAGGTCGAGCTGCCAATTGATGCACACTTACCGCACACTTATGTTCCAGAGGAACGGCTGCGGTTAGCCGCATATCGAACTTTGGCGGACTCGCGCACTGAGCAAGCAGTAGATGAAGCAGTTGCTGAATTAACTGATCGCTATGGCACTTTGCCTAAACCTGTTGAGGCTTTGGTAGCGATTGCCAGGCTTCGAGTTTTGCTTATTACCCATGGCATAACCGAGATAATAGCAACTGGAACTAGCGTCAAATTATCTCCGATTGAAATCCCCGAATCACGTTCGTTGCGGTTAGCGCGACTTTACCCAGGTGCGACGATTAAGGCGGCAACGCGTACGATTGTGATACCGCGTCCGCAAGCAAAATCTCTTGGTGCCACTTCTCAAAGTAGTTCCGATAACGACTTGTTGGACTGGGTGAAACAGCTTGTTACATCAGTTGTCGCGCAATAGCGCACAGTGTGGAGGGTTCGTCTTGAAGGTTCGTATCTTGGTTGCGATTGTCGCTAGCGCGATTTTAATTTCAGGTTGTTCCACAAAACCAAACCTTGCAGGTGCTGCGGCCGTCGTGGGTCAGGTCAAGATTACCCAGGCAGAAGTTACCAATTCAGTTAATGCAGTTTTCGCTCAAATTGAGAAATTGCCAGCATCTTCAACAACTCAGGTGCCAACGGCAGCACAAGTAACGCGAACGACAGTTGATCGTCTGGTGCGGGATGAGCTTTTCCGAGTCGCGACCTTAACGCCGAAATATGCAGTAACGCAAGCGGCAATTTCGAAGATGCGCGAAGACGCATTTAGGGATTACGGTAAAGAATCTGTTGAATCGCAACTCGCATCAAATAATGGGGTTCCAGCGAACCAAATTGATCTGTTCATCAGAAATATCTTGGTACAAGATGCGATTATCAAGGATTTAAGTCCCACGGGAACTCAAGACGAGCAGACTTCCGCATTGGTGTCTTACCTAAGTGGACTGAGTTCGGAATTGACTGTTCGCATCGCACCACGCTATGGCGAGTGGAGTTCTGAGCGCATTCAGAGCATTGCGGGCGATCGTTCACTGTCGGTTCCACTTCCAGTTGTTGAGTAATCACGGCAATGTCATCGTCAGTTGATCAACTTGTAGAAGTCATGAATCAACTACGTTCACCTGGTGGATGTACTTGGGATGCGCAACAAACTCATGCAAGTCTTGCGCGCTACCTCCTTGAAGAAACATATGAAGCACTGGAGGCAATGGACTCTGGCGATGCTGGGGCATTGAAAGAGGAACTTGGCGACATTTTGCTCCAGGTTGTTTTCCATGCTCGAATCGCGCAAGAACAAAATCCCGAAGTCACTTTAGAAAACATCGCTCAAGGCGTCGTCGACAAACTAGTGCGCAGGCATCCCCATGTCTTTACCGACTTAGAAGTTAAAACAAATGAAGAACTTGAAGACAATTGGGCAGCCATAAAGGCAAGTGAAAAACCGCGGGAATCCATCACTGATGGGGTACCAAATGCCATGCCAGCTTTGCAAGTTGCAACTCAGTTGATGTATCGGTCGCGCAAACTCGATGTACCAGTGGGCAACCCTTCAGTAACTGATGGCCTTCGCCAACTTGTTGGTACGCCAACTCCAGAACAAATAGCAGACTTACTTGTTGGTGTGGTTGCCCTAGCCAGAGAGCAAGACTTGGACCCTGAATCTATTCTGCGAGCCAAGATGGCGAACTACCGCAGTGAAATTCGCACTGTTGAGGGTCTATAAGCGCAAATTGCACTCTAGGTATCCGATAGACTCATCATCGGTGCAAAGAAGCCCAAAAATAATCAAAAACTTAAAAAGTTTGGAGTACACCTGTGTCTAGCATTGCCGATGTTCGTGCCCGCGAAATCCTTGATTCCCGCGGAAACCCAACCGTAGAGGTTGAGGTAATTCTCGATGATGAAAGCACAGGCCGCGCCGCTGTACCTTCTGGTGCATCCACCGGAGCCTTCGAAGCCGTTGAACTTCGCGATGGCGAAGAGCGTTACCTTGGCAAAGGCGTAATCAAAGCTATTGAAGCCGTTGAAGAAGAAATCATGGCTGAAATTCTTGGATTTGATGCTACTGATCAGCGTCTAATCGATCAGACCATGATTGATCTTGATGGCACGCCAAATAAGAGCCGTCTAGGCGCAAACGCCATTCTTGGTGTTTCCCTAGCCGTAGCCAAGGCTGCTGCGACTTCTTCACATTTGCCGCTTTACCGTTACCTCGGTGGTCCAAATGCACACATCCTGCCCGTACCAATGATGAACATCATCAACGGTGGCGCACATGCTGATAGTGATGTTGATTTCCAAGAATTCATGATTGCCCCAATCGGTGCAACCACTTTCGGCGAAGCACTACGCACTGGCGCTGAGGTTTATCACACACTAAAAGGCTTGCTAAAGTCCAAAGGACTTTCCACTGGTCTAGGCGACGAGGGTGGCTTTGCCCCGAACCTACCTAGCAACCGGGCCGGCCTAGAACTAATTTCTGAAGCAATCGAAAAGGCTGGCTTCAAGTTAGGAACTGAAGTTGCTCTTGCAATGGACGTTGCCGCAACTGAGTTCTACAAAGACGGTGCCTACCACGTAGAAGGCAAGGTTAAGTCCACTCAAGAAATGATTGATTTTTATACTTCGCTCGTAAATGATTTCCCAATCGTCTCGATTGAAGATCCACTAGCCGAAGATGATTGGGATGCTTGGGTTGCTATCACTGAAGCACTAGGTAGTCGCATCCAGATTGTTGGCGACGATCACTATGTCACCAACACTGAGCGCATCTCGCGCGGTATTGAATTGAAATCGGCTAACTCACTTCTAGTAAAGGTCAATCAAATTGGCTCACTAACCGAGACTGCTGATTCAGTTGACATGGCCCATCGTGCGGGTTTCCGCACCATGATGAGCCACCGTTCAGGTGAAACTGAAGATACAACGATTGCTGACCTAGCTGTGGCATTTAACTGTGGACAGATTAAGAGTGGCGCCCCGGCGCGTTCTGATCGTGTTGCTAAGTACAACCAGTTGCTACGTATTGAGGAAGACCTTGACGACGCGGCACGTTACGCCGGTCGTGGGGCATTCCCGCGTTTCAAGGGCTAAACAAGGCAGACTGTACTTCGTGGCTATATCAGGCAAGATGAACGGGCGCGCCTTTATCCTTTTGGGCGTAACCGTTTTCATCATTGTCACATTGGCTCGACCAATGAGCGGATTTATTCGCGAGCGCAGAGAAGTGCAGCAAATTAGGCAATCCCTAGTTGACCAACAGAAAAAAATCGATGACCTATCTGCCCGCAAGGTCCGCCTAAAAGATCCGGCGTACCTGCAGGCATTAGCGCGCGCTCGACTGAACTATGTATTCCCAGGCGAAGTTGGATTTGTGGTTCTTGATAAAGAAACTTCAACACAGATCGAAACTGTATCGGGGGCGTTAGTGCCTAATGATGATTCACCTTGGTTTACCAAATTGTGGAACAGCACAAAACTAGCGGACAAGGCGCGCACTAAGAACAACCCTCTTGTTGTTAATACAACTGAAAAATAAGGACGAAATGGTTTCCCAAGAAGACCAAGAAGCTCTGGCTGGGCAATTAAATCGCGCCGCTCGTGGTGTTGTTGAAGTTGCTCATAGGTGTATTTGTGGTCAGCCCGATGTAGTCAAGACCGCACCTCGCCTAGATGATGGAACTCCTTTCCCAACGGTCTATTACTTGACCTGCCCTCGGGCGGCTGCGGCAATTGGCACTTTGGAAGCCGAAGGAGTTATGCGTGATTTTGCTCAAGAACTACAGGAGAATCCTGCTTTAGCCAGTGCATATGCCAAGGCTCATGAAGATTATTTGACGGCCCGTGAAGAGATCGAACACGTTGAAGAAATTGCCGGCATCAGTGCTGGCGGGATGCCTAATCGTGTTAAGTGTCTGCATGTGTTGGTTGCTCATTCACTGGCCGCAGGTCCGGGAGTAAATCCACTAGGCGATAAGGCATTGGCAATGTTGCCCGAATGGGGCGCACGAGGAAAGTGTGGACAAGTATGCGAGTAGCAGCGATAGATTGTGGCACTAATTCGATCCGCCTGTTGATTGCCGATGTGCAAGATGGCCAACTAGTTAAGGTCGCGCGAACCATGAAAGTTGTCCGACTGGGTGAAGGTGTAGACAAGACTGGAGAATTTTCCAAGGATGCTTTAGCTCGGACTTTTTTGGTAATCGAAGGCTTCGCCAAAATAATAGCCAAGCACCAACCAGAGCGCATTCGCTTCGTTGCCACAAGTGCAAGTAGAGATGTAAGTAATCGAGCAGAGTTCGCCGATGGTATTCGTGAACGTTTAAACATTGAGCTTGATGTAATTAGTGGAGATGAAGAAGCTCGTCTGTCATTTCTTGGGGCGACGGCTGAATTAGTCAACATGTCAACCCCTCCAACCTCTCCGTATCTGGTGGTAGACATCGGCGGCGGCTCAACGGAATTTGTTCTTGGGGTAAATGCCCCAATCGGTGCTATCAGCACCGACATTGGCTGTGTTCGAATGACGGAACGGCATTTAGTGAGTGATCCACCGACTCAAGAGCAAATTGCTCAGGCAACAGCAGATATTGATGCGGCGATTGCGCATGCGGCAACAGTGGTAGATCTGACTCAAGCACACAGTCTGATTGGACTTGCCGGCTCAGTAACAACGGTAGCGGCTATTGCTTTGGAACTAGATACTTACGATCGAAAAAAAATTCATGGTTCTCGTATCGGGGCTGATCGAGTGCATGAAGTTGCCACAGAACTTTTGGGTATGACTAGGGATCAACGAGCTGAAATAGGCAGTATGCATCCGGGCCGTATTGATGTAATTGGCGGCGGGGCATTAGTCCTCGATCGAATTTTGCAGAAAACTGGACTGCCTGAAGTTTTTGTCTCAGAACACGATATCCTTGATGGGATTGCACGTGCAATGGTCATCAGTTAGGTAGTTATCCAATTTCCTGTCAGGATTAGACAATATGCTAGACGCACGCCCCTGTAGCCCAATCGGTTAGAGGCACACGACTTAAAATCGTGCCAGTGTGGGTTCAAGTCCCACCAGGGGTACCACGGCCCAAATGAAATTATGAGCCAAATGGTTGATAATTAGGTATCTGGGTATGTTTTAATCGTTTGAAATATCCAACGCAACCAAGGAGAGTAATGGCTAGTCGAAATCCAATTCTAATCCGCGCAACTGGCGAGCAAATTGGCGCCACAAATGAATTCCCATCTGTTGGTCTAGGCAATCCACGCGACCATGGTCTTGATGCCCGCATGACCCTAGATGATGTCATCGTTAAAACAGGATTGCTCTTCGCAGTCTTACTAGCAGGTGCCTATTTTGGTTGGACCTCAGTAGTTGGCAACCCGAGCATCTTGGTGATCGCGATGGTCATCGGATTGGTGCTTGCAATAACAAACTCATTCAAGCGCGAAGTTAGCCCCGCGCTGGTTCTTGCCTACGGTGTTGCCCAGGGTGTGTTCATCGGGGGACTCAGCCGTTTTTACAACGATGCATTCGCCGAGCAAGCCCCCAATCTAGTCAGCCAAGCGGTGCTTGGAACTTTGGTTGCTTTCGGTGTGATGCTGGTCATGTACAAAACCGGAGTAATCAAGGTCAATGCGAAATTTGTAAAAGTCTTTATGATTTCGATGGTTTCCTACCTGGTAATTTCAGTCGCATCATTTATTTCAACAATGGTGACTTCCGGAAGTAACTGGGGATTCTTCGGTGCAGGTTCTCTTGGAATGATTCTGTGCATGTTCGGAGTTGCCCTGGCTAGCTTCTCGCTGGTGATGGATTTTGAAATGATTCAACAGGGGATTCAAAACGGACTTCCAGAAAAAGAATCTTGGCGTATGGCATTTGGGCTAACCGTTAGTTTGGTTTGGCTTTACACCGAGTTGCTACGTCTGCTTGCGATTTTCTCGGATCGTTAAAGATTAAGGCGAAGGTGCTGGAGTTGGCTTGCTGCCGATTCCAGCACCTTTTCATTTGTGCAAGTAATTAAGTCGTTGCCAATCACTTGGAGTTGGTCTGCTAGAGCGGAAGCATTCAGGTGAGGCACTGCTATTGCATCAAGACCCTTAGCGATCCGGCCGACATCGGCTAGAGACTGAATAACCTCGCGCGCACTCTCAATCCGTTCATCGCGGTTGAGTTTATCCAAACTCATTGTTCGTAATCTGTTCACGGTCCAATCCAGTTGCGCTTTAAATTGCTCAGCTGGAGTCTGTGGAACTGGTGGACCAATCATTATTGAAGTATTGCAGATGCATTAAGCCAATTTTCTTGAGATGCTTACTCACATGACTAAACATGTGGTTTTAGATGCTGATCTTGAAGGCCCTTGGCCAACTGGCACCGAGGTTATTTATTTCGGTATGGGTTGTTTCTGGGGCGCCGAAAAGAAATTTTGGCCAATCCCAGGAGTCGTTGCCACTGCTGTTGGTTACCTGGGTGGAACTGCGCAACAACCTACCTACCAACAAGTTTGCACCGGCCGCACTGGTCACGCCGAAGTAGTTTTAGTCGCCTACAACCCAGACCTAGTCTCAACTTATGACTTGCTAAAAGTCTTCTGGGAAAACCATGACCCAACACAGGGGAATCGACAAGGTAACGATGTTGGCAGCCAATATCGCAGTTCGGTTTACTGGACCACGGATACCCAACGCGACCTGATTAAACAAACTTCACTTTCCTTCAATGAAGTTTTATTGGCCCGCGGCTTTGATCCAATCACAACCGAATTTTCAGCCGCACAAGACCAAAAGTTCTGGTTAGCCGAGGATTATCACCAGCAGTATCTAATCAAAAATCCAAACGGGTATGACTGTCATGCGCACACTGGGATTCTTCTTCCGCCTATTTTGGTGAGCTAATTTTTATTGCGCTTTAGGTGCCGGAGAAATAATCGCGACTTTCGGTTTAGTCTCGGTCATGAATACCGCCATCACTGTTGCGCTAACTACTACGAATAAGCCAACTGCAAATGGTAAAATGAATCCAGAAGTTAAGTCTTTGAGATATCCGGCAAGTAGTGGACCAACGATCATGCCAAAGTCACTGGTCATTTGGTAGAGCGCCACAACCTGTCCGCCACGGCGCGAACCAACTAAGTCGCCAATAACCGCTGAGGGTGCTGCCCCGAGATAAGCGCCACCGACTCCCATCAGCAACATGGCAATGTAATAACTTGAAAGTGTCTCAACACTCATCAACATGACCATGGCTGCCACAAGTGCCAGTGAGCCGATGACTAGAGGAGGTTTTCGTCCGCGGATATCTGTCATGCGTCCAGCAGGCAAAAGTAAGGCAGCCTGAGCCACGCTGGAGACCAACCAGCCGATGCTTGAAACCGAAGCACTCTCATTTAGCGCCTCGATGACAAACAGAGGCAAGAGTGACGAACGCAAGCCAAAAGCAACTAATCCTATTGCGAGGTTAATTGAAAGTGCAGTCCAATACGCATGTACCTTAAGCGCCTCGCGCACGGGCATCTCAGGGGCCTCATTTGCGGACGCTTTGATGTTTTCCTTTTTGGATACTCGGGTCACTCGGGGCAGGCCAAAGTAGGCAACCAGTGCTGCCAAAGTTAACGTGCCAGCGTAAACAAAGAAGGGTGCACGGATGCTGATCGCCACAACTGAAGCGCCTAGAGCAGGTCCGGCCAGCCCACCAAATAGAAAACCACTTTGATAGGTACTCGTTGCTCGACCGAGATGCTCTGGATCGACTGTGCGCAAGATTAAGGACATTGCAGAAACGGTAAACATCACCGAACCCGTGCCACCAAGACCGCGCAGGACTAGTAACTGCACGAAGGACTCAGATAGCCCTGCAAGAGCGCTAGAGATTGCCACAATGCTCAATCCAGTCCAAAGGACAGTGCGTTCCCCTACGCGATTGATCGCCCAACCAGCCGGTGAGGCACTGATGAGTCTCATGAGGGCAAAGACGCTAATTACAGCACTTGCCCAAAAGGCCGATACCCCAAAAGAGGTTGCGAAAACAGGAACCACTGGTGCCACAATGCCAAAGCCAAGGGCAACACAGAATGCAACTAACGTGACAGCTGCAACTTCATTGGGCAGATCTTTGAAATAACGATCGAGGTGATGTTGAGGACTTAGTTGCATTCTTTGCCCCAAGCCAGACTTTTAATCACCTAACAATGTTGTCATGCGAATAACAAAAGGCAACTCAAGTGACTACTTGGATAAGTATTGTCACGAGTGAAAAGTAGTCCTAGTACTCTGGAGGCAGAGAATTTTTCAGCAGGAATGTGATGGCATGTCTAAGGCAATCAGCGCACAAGGGCTAGTGAAGAGTTTTGGCGATGTCAAAGCTCTCAATGGGATAGATCTAGAAGTTGAGCAGGGTTCTGTCGTGGGATTGCTGGGCCCTAATGGCTCTGGCAAGACAACAATTGTTCGCATTCTGACTACTTTGCTGCGTGCAGATTCTGGCACAGCGTCCGTTGGTGGCTTTGATGTACAGTCTCAACCTGATGATGTGCGAAGTGTCATTGGTCTAACCGGGCAATATGCTGCCGTAGATCAATACCTAACTGGCCGAGAAAATCTTGAACTTTTCGGGCGCTTGTTCCATCTGTCTAAGCGAGATGCTGCTACTAGAGCCGATGAACTTCTTGAGCGCTTCTCGCTAAGTGACGCCGCTGATCGTGGCATCAAAGGCTATTCAGGCGGAATGCGCCGCCGCTTGGATTTGGCAGCCAGCCTAATTGGCCGACCAAGTGTCTTATTTCTTGATGAACCAACAACAGGTCTAGATCCGCGCAGTCGACAAGGAATGTGGGATGTGATTCAAAGTTTGGTCGCTGAGGGAACCACCGTTCTTCTGACTACTCAGTACCTCGAAGAGGCTGATCAGTTGGCATCTTCAATAGTTGTGCTTGACCACGGCAATGTAATTGCCAAGGGGACTTCAGATGAACTTAAAAATCAAGTAGGAGGTGATCGCATAGAACTGGTTGTTTCCAATGCGGCAGATAGTCTGCGTGCGGCAACTGTTCTGGCGCCATTTAGTTCGGGTCAAGCAACGGTGGATGAAGATGCAAAGCGCATTTTGGTTCCCGTCGCTGGTGGCTCCAATGCAATTGTGGATGCAATTCGCGCATTGGATGAAGCCAGCATCGCTATCACAGACATTGCCTTGCGTCGCCCGACTCTTGATGATGTCTTTCTAAGTCTGACTGGACGTATCACTGAAGAAGACCAAGCGCCGAAGGCACCCAAATCAGGTCGTCGTTCGCGCAGAGGAGGTAACTAATTATGAGTACCAAAACTAGACCATTACTTGGCTGGTTCATTGCGGATACTCTTGCCGTTGCTAGACGTCATATCTTAAAAATCACCCGCGTTCCTGAGACCCTATTTTTTGCTTTGATTCAGCCGGTTATGTTCGTATTGCTTTTTGCATTTGTTTTTGGTGGAGCCATCAAGGGCTTTCCGGGCGGCGCGCAAGACTATCGGGCATATCTAATCTCAGGTATCTTCGCGCAAACAGTGATGTTCGCTGTTGCAGGTATCACCGTTGGAATTACTGAAGATGCCAGCAAAGGCATTATGGATCGTTTTCGCTCGCTGCCAATGCGCCAAAGTGCAGTTTTGGCAGGTCACACCCTTGCCTCGTTAGCCCAAAACACATTGGTCATCATCGCTTTGTCAATCACCGGACTTGCTGTGGGTTGGCGTATTCGTGGTTCAGCAACAGATGCAATTTTGGCCTATGTGTTGTTAGCAACATTTGCATATGCGGTGACCTGGCTCGGTGCTTGGATTGGGCTACACATGCCGAATCCAGAAGTTGCTGGAACTGCAGGTTTAGCATGGATTTTCCCGCTTACCTTTGCCAGTAATGTATTCACTCCAGTTGCAACAATGCCTGGCTGGTTGCAACCGATTGCGCTTTGGAATCCAGTTTCATGTTTGGCATTGGCATGTCGTCAACTATTTGGAAACCCAAATCCATTTGTTGGAAATAGCTTTCCAGAACGTCACGCGATGGCACTTTCATTTGGCTGGGCAGCCGTACTATTGGCAATCTTTGTGCCATTGGCGGTGCGCTCGTTCAAAACCCGCAACGCAGGCGGTCAGGCCTAACCTCGGTAAATTTCCGCAGCGATAATTTCAATGCGGATTGTTTTTCCTGAGGGAGTTTCATAATTGGTTTCGGTGCCAATTTCTTTACCCAAAACGGCGGCACCAAGTGGGCTGGTGGGTGAGTAAACATCGATAGAGATATGGGCATCTTCCTCACGCGAGCCAAGTAAGAACGTTTCGGTGTCATCTAAATCTGGGAAGCTGACGGTGACCACCATTCCTTGTGACACAAAACCCTCTTCAACTTCAGGCACACCAATAACAGCGGTCTCAATCATCTTGGCAAGTTGGCGAACCCGTGCCTCATTTTTTCCCTGCTCTTCGCGAGCTGCGTGATAGCCACCATTTTCTTTAAGGTCGCCCTCTTCACGTGCTGCTGCGATTCGATTTTTTATTTCCTCGCGAATGTGCCCCATCCGATCTTCAAGTTCGCCCTTCAGGCGATCGAATGCTTCTTGGGTTAACCATGTTTCGTTCATTATCGAAGATTACAAGTTAATTGGGCTTTGGTGCGACACCTGGTGGAAGTTGCTCAGGAATTTTTACGCCCGGTGGAAAATTGGGGGGCGGAACGCGCATCACTGGGCTGTTGCTGCAATTGAGCACTTCAGCTAGAACGGCTTTACTTTCGGTTTGCAAAACATAAGTTGTTTTGAAATATGTTGGACCAGAGGCAAAGGTTAGGGTGGCATACCCAACGTCTGCCCGATTCTCATCTTGAGCCCGAATGACGCAATAAGTTTTCTGCTTCGTGCCTCGCGAAACTTCAAAACTCACAGATACCTGGGTGCCTGATTCAACTTTGAACCCCAAAAGTCGCGAACTCACAATTGGATTTTTAGTCAACTGGCCTTTCAAATAAAACCCCCCGGTAACCCCGCAGGCGAGGAGGATTCCAACAACTATTGGAACGAAGCGAGACTTGCGCACACCGTAGCGCAACGCCATTTCTGGACTGATCTGGTTTTGGTTACTCATGTCACTTCCAGAATAGAGCGTGGGGGAGAATAGAGCCATGCCTCAGGTACCAGTTCAACTTCCAACAGCGAATGAGCCACTTCGTTTGCTTGCAGTACACGCCCACCCAGATGACGAATCAAGTAAAGGCGCAGCTAGCACGGCGAAATACGTCTCGCAAGGCATTGAAGTTCTGGTCGTCAGTTGCACTGGTGGCGAGCGTGGTGATATTTTAAATGCCAATTTTGAACTTGGTGATCGTGATATTGCTGATGTGCGCCGCGAAGAGATGGCAAATGCAGCACAGATTCTGGGTGTTTCTCACATCTGGCTTGGGTTTGAAGATTCTGGTTACCCAGAGGGAGATCCAAAGCCACCTCTTCCAGAAGGTAGCTTTGCTGCGTTACCACTTGAAACCGTTAGCGCCCCACTTGTTGAAATTGTTCGCGCATTTCGACCACACGTAATAACTACCTATGACGAAAATGGTGGCTACCCGCATCCCGATCACATTCGAACCCATGAGGTTGCGGTTGCGGCGTGGCATCAGGCTGCTGATGACCAAGTCCAGGCAGCCGGTGAACCTTGGGCTGCTGCCAAACTCTATTATCACCACAGTTTCAGTCACCAACGAGTTACTGCGTTGCATGAGGCTTGTCTTGAACTTGATATTGATTCTCCATACGCCGAATGGTTAAAGAGTTGGGATCTTTCAACGATTGGGGTTAATCGCGTTACTGCCAAGGTTGATTGTGTCGAATGGTTCTCAGCACGCGACCAGGCCCTGTTGGCTCACGTCACTCAGATTGATCCAGACGGCAATTGGTTTGCAATTCCAAGTAGTCTGGAAATAGCCGTCTGGCCAACAGAGGACTACGAACTCGCAAT
>VFKC01000015.1 GCA_009885745.1 Actinomycetota bacterium | reverse complement strand
TGTAGTTAACTTGGGCCGCCAGTGTTGATTTGCCACAGTCCATAGTTCCTGTGAAATAAACCAATTCAGCCATAACTACCCCCTGCGTTTGTTTGAATTCTATGGCAGATGTAGTCGCTTGTTGATTATTAACCAACAAAAAAGTGAGGATTTGGATCCAACCTTTGCGGCTAAATCCAAATCCCCACCACTTGTTTATTTCTCTAACTCAATTTGATCGCTATCCGTAACTGTTGCTATGAAGCGGCTAGATCCCCATACACAACCCAAGTGTTTGCACTAATTTTTTGTAAAAGGAGTCTAGAGTATTGTGCTCTGGCGCTAAAGGTTTCACCACCACGAAGCAAAGTTGCGCCAGTTCCTGCAGCGAAGAAAAGCTCACCCTCGCCTAGTTGCATCAAGTCCACAGTAGTTCCAATTGCCAAGGTGGCAGCAGAATCTTGCGGAACAGTTAAAGTAATGACTTCAGAATTGCTCAAAGTAACTAATTTACCAGCATCAGCAGCTACCAAAGTATATGTAGTGCCTGTCTGGGCATTAATTGCTTGAGCAGTTGACCGAGCTCCAGCAGCACCATCAGCACCATCATCACCAGCAGCGCCTGTTGGGCCAGCAACACCAGTAAGTCCGCGCAGTCCAGTGGCACCGGTTTGTCCTGGACGATTCTTTACTGTCCAGTAAAGTGCCTTGTCACCTGGAGAACACTTAGTCCAGCCACCGTCCATTTCAATATTTCCAACAGCGGAAATACAAGCATGAATAATGCCTGAATTGTTTGTGGATCCTGCGCCTTGTGCAACAGTTAGCGAGCCAAGCCCTAGGCCCATCGCCATCACGATGGCGCTTGCCGCGCCAACTGGAGTTATTAGTTTCTTTCGCAATTTATCATTAAATTTCAGGGGTAGAAATTTATCCATGATTCACCTTCTGTTATTTGGCGCACATTGCATGCGCGAGCACTTTTTGTACTCACTTTCAAGGTAATTTTGGGTGGTATCGAATAGACGTAAATGACAGTCGTTTTGTTATAAAAGTGCCTTAATCCGTGTGAGATGTATTCCAATTTCGGTAAACCGCTTGACAACTAATTTTTATAATCTAAGGATTCTAAAGTTATAAATTGCGAATTACTCGCAGGCTATTCCATCTGAGTCCCCATCGCGATACCAAGAATATTCAGAATCTTGTCCGCGATAATAAGGCCCAAAACCTGATGCCTTTGCAAATCTACAAGATTCGAATCGAGGATCTTGACCACTATGCCTTGTGGGTGCTGGATTGGAGTTTGAGTTGCCCGAGCTACTAAAACTCACCGCGGCTTTCGGGGGAGTTGCAAGATAAGCCTTTTTGCCACAATTAATAATTTTTCGCAGCAAGTCAGCGCGTTCAGTTGAGTCAACGCTCAACCCCCAACGGTATTTAACCGCAATCCAGTCATCAACATATTGGCAGGCGAATGCCCCCTTCGGTGGCATCCAGAGGTAAGGGTCTTTATCGCTCTTTGAACGATTTGATGATGCCGAAACTCCTATCAGCGAACGCGAGTATCCCAAGTCGTTGGCAAATGCCTCTCGAGTCGATGGGCTCCATTTGTAGGCCCCCGACGCCCACGCCTCTGAAAGGGGAACCATGTGGTCTATGTCCATCTGCTTAGGACTTATGAAAACGACTCCGTCATATTTAGAAATCCACTTACCACCAGATAGATAGCAACCATTCGAGACTCTAGGTTTAATTGCGGCCTCGGCAATCAGCACTTCATACCGAGTGTTGCAACCGTTGTGGTTTGCATCAACCCAATGTTTGAAGTAGTCCCTGTTGTAACCACTTGAGTACTCTGAGCGAACTTGTATTTTTGCCAGCAGGGCCCGGGCCGAAACTGCTGGAGTGGCATCGGTGGGAATTATGGTCATGGTTAGCAAGAATATGCAGGCGCAGACAATGCTCGCGTAACGCACCAAGTTTTTCATCTCTCAACCCACTCATCACTATGACTACTCGAAGACTATCCCACCTAGATCGGCTTCTTGTTGTTAATTCTTTTGTCGAAATCCTTGCTTGGCAGACTGGCGTAGATGAGAGATTTTTTCAGGGATGAAGTTTATGATTTGAAAAATCACATACCGGGCTCTTCCCTGTCGTAAATGTCTAGCTAACGAAGAAAATCCAGGTGTGCCGATTCGGGCTATTTCAAGTTGATCTTCTTTTAAAATTGAGTATTCCGTTTTTGAGATTCGCTCCCGGGCAAAAATACGGGTGTCAATTCGTTCCTCAAGTCCACTAGGCCTGGTAGAACTTTGGGATCCATCAAGTTCCAATCTAGTTCTACGACATTTCTTGCACTCACCGCAATTCAAAAACTTGAAACCTGCTTTAAGGCAAACCCGCATCTCTCTCAGACTATCGAGTTGGTCAATCGCAACAATCTTGCTAACTCGGCTTGCTGTTCCATGCTCTCGCAAAGTGACTTTAGATGTGCTGCATAGTGCATTAAGATTCCCGTTGCTTCCCCAATCAGCAAAATATGCCTCGCCATCTCCGGGAATCAAAACCACATCAAAATTTGGTCTGAGGGATTGAGCTACGCCGCTCAAGGCCCAGCCAAAGTAGTGACGACCCCAGAGCAGTCTGCCATGTGACAATGTCTTCAAATTTGTTTTAATGGTTGTGAGTTCATGTCCGTGGCGTTGAGCGAAATTCACGGCAACTTCGTTTAACTGATTCCATGACGCAATATTTTGTAGCGGTATGTCAAACCCCCAGACACAAATTAATGATTGCACTGTCGGTTCGGTTGAAGCCGTGTAAAAGGAATCCAGACCGCCAGAGAAAAAACTAGCCGTTTGCTTACCGGCAATCTTGCTATTTGTGCTTGTGCCGGTTGTTAGAACTTCAATCATTTTAAAATGCCTGTTTCCTCGCAGGTATTCACGCTCGAGATTTTTAAGATTGTCAGACAATAAAGAGTCAATTTCGCCATCAATCACAATTGACAAACCAAGTTTCATCCCAATTGGCAGTGCCAGGAGTAACCAAGTGTCTGCGTTGGACTGCAGTTGCTTGCTGGATTCAATAAATATTCGTTGTGGTTCTTGGTTTGGAAATTCAAAAAGAGCTTCAATTCGATTTTCCGCGACCTGCGATATTTCGCTTATTTTAATCGAGTCATTAGTCACTTCAATGTTCACAGTGCAACCTCGTCTACATCAAATACCCCCAAGGCTACATCTTGCAAGCTTTAAAGGGCGCGAAATAGCCAGCACATTAAGCAACGGATTTACCCAAGTGCGCCGCCAGGGACTCGAACCCCGAACCCGCTGATTAAGAGTCAGCTGCTCTGCCATTGAGCTAGCGGCGCGCGTGAAACAGGTTATCAGTAGCAAGCAGATAAATGAAAACCGGGCGTTCAACTACGAATACCCCATCGGGTAGACTCAACTTATGCCTATCAACGCCGCTGGGACGGTTGTTGACGACGCCGCCCTCCGCTCTGACATTCGTATGCTCGGTGAGTTATTGGGCGAGACCATTACTCGACATTCTGGCCAGGACCTGTTGGACCTAGTAGAACGTGTTCGTGCTGCTACGCGCACGGGAGATGGCAACGTCGCAGAACAACTTTCTGATTTAGACCTGCAGACCTCCATTGCTTTAGCTCGGGCATTTTCAACATATTTCAATCTGGCAAATATTGCCGAACAGGTTCACCGTGGCCGTGCGCTAGCCGCTGATCGTCGCGAAAGTGGTGGCGTGTTGCAACGCACTGCCAATCACATCAAGGATGCTGGTATTCCTGCTGATGAGGTCGCACAAATTGTTGCTAACCTAAATGTTCGTCCTGTTTTCACCGCCCATCCAACAGAGGCTGCTCGTCGAAGCGTCCTTGTTAAGCTGCGCCGTATTGCTGACTTCTTGTATTCGCCAAGCCATCCAAGACTTCGCGAACGACTTTCGGAGATTGTTGATCTGCTGTGGCAAACAGATGAGTTGCGCATTGAACGACCAGAAGTTCTTGATGAAGCCCGAAATGCCCTCTACTACCTAGATGAAATTGCCCGTGGTCCACTTGGTCACGTTTTAGAAGATTTAGAAAGTGCACTCAACCAGTTAGGCGTGCAGGTGCCTGTTGGCGCTACTCCACTGACTATGGGTTCGTGGATCGGTGGTGACCGCGACGGAAATCCATTCGTCACTCCGGAGGTCACTCGAAGTGTGCTTGTACTTCAGAGGTCTCATGCAATTACAAATCTGATTCCACTGATGGATCGCGCAATCGAAGACATCTCAATAAGTCGCACAGTTGCTGGTTCCGAATCACTTATTGATGATTTTGTCGCAAACGAAGTGACTAAGGTCCAAGGTATCGAGCCGCGATTCATCCGCGTAAATGCCGAAGAGCCCTGGCGCTTGGCTCTTATTGCCATTCGCCAAAAACTTTTGAACACCCAAGCTCGCCTAGTTTCAGGTGATTCGCACATTGATTCGAGTGATTATTTGGATACCCAGGAGTTCATCGCTGATGTGGTCAAGGTACGAAACTCTTTACTCGCCCTAGGTGGAGAGAGTGTTGCAGTGCGCGTTCTCGAGCGCACCATCAAGACGGCATCGGCAGTTGGGCTAAATCTTGCCGCACTTGATGTTCGAGAGCATGCGGAAAAGTATCAAGCAACTGTTGCGCAGTTTATTTCCGGTGTTGATCAGTCAGTTGGTTATGAGAATTTCGAACCGGCACAGCGGTTGGATTTTCTAACCCAGGAACTCGCTAGTGTACGGACTCTCGGTAACGAGCAGACGGCACTGGATGATGTTGCTCAAAATACTTTTGATACTTACGTTGAAATCCGCAAGGCACACGAGATGTTCGGGGCAACAGTTTGTGAAACCGCTATTGTGTCCATGACCCGTGGCGCAGATGATTTATTGGCTGCAGTTCTAGTTGGTCGTGAAGCTGGACTAGTGGACATCGGCGCTGGAATCGCACGCGTTGATTTTGTACCACTACTTGAGACTGTAGATGAACTACAAACAGCTGATTTAATCCTTGACCAAATGTTGAGTTCAGCACCGTATCGCGAAATCGTTCGCCTGCGCGGTGATATTCAAGAAGTGATGCTGGGATATTCTGATTCAAATAAAGATGCAGGAATTATGACCTCGCAATGGGAAATCCATATTGCGCAACGTCGTTTGCGTGATGTAGCAACCAAGCATGGCGTCCGCCTGCGCTTATTCCATGGTCGTGGTGGCACAGTCGGCCGTGGTGGCGGCCCAACTTTTGAAGCAATCATGTCTCAACCGTGGGGTGTACTCACTGGTGAAATAAAACTCACTGAACAAGGAGAAGTAATCTCCGACAAGTATTTATTACCTCCGTTAGCTCGTGAAAATCTAGCGCTAACTTTGGCAGCAGCACTCGAAGCCTCGGTTTTGCACCGCTCGGCATTAGTTCCAGCCCAAAAGTTAGAACTTTGGAATGACGTCATGAACTTAGCCTCAGGTGCAGCTCTAACCACCTATCGCGGGTTAGTTCTTCATCCTGATCTTCCCGCTTACTTTGCGGCTTCGACTCCGGTTGGTGAATTGGCTGATGTTCACATGGGCTCACGCCCTGCTCGTCGCCCGGACACCGCATCAGGTATCGCAGGATTACGAGCGATTCCCTGGGTATTTGGCTGGACCCAATCTCGACAAATTGTGCCGGGTTGGTTTGGAGTCGGCAGCGGCCTGCGTGCAGCTCGCGAAGCTGGTTATGGCGATGAACTTAAAGTGATGTTAGCCGAATGGAGCTTCTTCTCTAACTTCATTTCCAATGTCGAAATGACTCTGGCCAAAACAGACTTAAAGGTAGCACGCACCTACGTAGATGCCCTAGTTCCTTCAGATTTACAACACATGTTTGATGTAATTTCAGCAGAGTGCGAACTTGCTCGCGCTGAGATTTTGCTACTTACTGCCGAAGCGAAAGTACTTGAGAATAGTCCAGAACTTTCTCGCACACTCGCCATCAGAGATACATACCTAAAACCACTTCATCACTTGCAATTGAGTTTCCTGCAACGCGTGCGTGAAGTCCGGGCATCAGGTCAAGAACCTGATGCGGCTTTGCTAAGGGCTCTTAGTGTGACCGTGAATGGTATTGCCACAGGTTTGCGTAACACAGGTTGAGCTAGGGCCTAGCTAGTAAATGAACTGAGCAATTCTTTGTAGGCCAAAACCACATCATGCAGGTCTTGGTCTGACATAGTCCTAACCCCGTGAACCACAAATGGTTCATTCCAAATCATTTTGGTCATATTTGCTGTGGCGATGTACGGAGCTAGCAATTCGTTCATAGTGTATTTATTTTGTCCATCTGTGCGATATGCCTGCTCGGCTCCGCCAGTTGTTATCGCAAAAATTAGTGGCTTATCTTCAAGGGCACTCCCGCCAAGGTATGCCCAGCCACGAGTCAAAACATCATCAAGATATTGTTTTACGGCCGCAGGAGCCGAGTACCAATACCAAGGGAATTGAAAAACTAATACATCGTGTGCATCAATGATCTGTTGCTCGGTCTCAGCGTCAAATTGTCGACTGTGACTTTCTAGCACTGAGTCGATGTGACGCACTGTGACATGGGGCAAGCTAGCAGCGCCAGCAGCTAGAGCATCATTAGTTCGGGAGTCATCAAGATTTGGATGACTGACAAGGACTAAGACTTTACGGTTTACTGTGCTCACACTTCACAAGCATATTGACTTGTTCAAGATGTGACCAGTTGAACTAAAACTTCAGGGTCACTTCGGCGGCATCTACCACGTTAGCCAGTAACATCGCGCGGGTCATCGGTCCAGTTCCACCAGGCATGGGCGCAACCCAACCAGCGACATTCAAACAATCCGGGTGCAGGTCGCCGAGCAATCCTTTTTCTGTTCTGGTTATTCCAACATCAAGAAGTGCTGCGCCTGGCTTAATCATGTCCGCAGTAATAAAATGCGGAACTCCAGCAGCAGCTACAACAATGTCAGCACGCAAAATATGTTCGGCCATGTTCTTGGTCCCGGTGTGACAAAGAGTGACAGTAGCATTTTCAGTTCTACGAGTAAGCAGCAACCCAAGTGGACGACCCACTGTGACACCACGACCGATTATGACAACTTGTGCACCATCAAGCGGGACGTCGTATGCACGCAGCAACTCCACGATGCCTCGAGGTGTGCAAGGTAGGGGAGCAGGTTGACCTAAAACCAAGCGCCCTAAATTCATCGGGTGCAAGCCATCAGCGTCCTTCAACGGATCCATCGCCTCAAGGGCAGCATTCGCATCGAGACCCTTAGGTAATGGCAGTTGCACGATGTAGCCAGTGCATGCAGGATCCTCGTTTAGGTCTTGAATAGCAGAGAGTACTTCGGCCTGGGAAGCAGTGGCTGGTAAATCAACGCGGATAGAGGCCATCCCAACTTCCTGGCAATCTTTATGTTTGCCACCTACATAAGCATGTGAACCTGGATCATTACCAACAAGAATTGTGCCCAGTCCTGGTTGAATCCCTTGGGCTTTAAGCGCCGCAATACGAACTGCTAATCCAGCTTTAACATCAGCGGCAGTCTTTTTGCCATCCAAAATTATTGCGCTCATGTTAGATCCTTCACGGTTAGTGACAATATAAATTAATGCTACACGCCAACAATTTATCGAAACGTTCCTGCGTTGGAAATCTATGCAAAAATCACAGTACGACGACCAACGAGAAATACCCGATCTTCGGCCAACAAACTCACTGTGCGAGATAAGACTCGACGCTCAACATCGCGACCAATGCTGACCAAATCCTCAGCACTCTGCGAATGCCCAACACGCTGAATGTCTTGGTCGATAATCGGACCTTCGTCTAAGTCGGCGGTTACGAAGTGCGAAGTTGCACCAATCATTTTCACACCTCGGTTGTATGCCTGGTGGTAAGGCTTAGCGCCAGCGAATCCAGGAAGGAACGAGTGATGAATGTTAACTATCTGCCCTGAAAGTTTCTGGCAAAGCTCTGCTGAGATTACTTGCATGTAGCGAGCAAGAACAACAAAATCAATTTTGTATTCCTGAACTAGTTCAAGCAGCGCTTGCTCCTGGGCAGCTTTTGTTTCAGGAGTAACAGGTAGATGCACAAACGGAATTCCATGTGAGTCTGCAATCGCACGACAGTCTTCATGATTTGAAACTATGACTGGAATATCTACGTGCAGGTCACCGATTGAATGACTATATAAAAGGTCAACTAAACAATGATCATGTTTGGAAACCATGATTAGTGCGCGTCTTCGATTACTTGTTAGGCGCAGGTGAAAGTCAGGATTAAATCGCGCAATCTGGTTTGTTATTGCGGCTTGAACTTGAGCAATATTAGATTCATCTGTCTCGAAACGGGTGCGAAGACAAAACTGGTTGAGATCTGGATCGCTGAACTGTGCCTGTTCCACAATGTTGGCTTGGCAATCGAGTAAACCTGTTGAAACGGCGTGAATGATTCCAGCTTGATCTGCACACTGGAGTTGAAGAACGTACTCAGTCATCAAGTTCTCCTTAGGCAAGAAAATATTCGTCAGAGTTCTATCGTATTGAGTTTGGGCTGAAATAAAAACGACCCCCAAAGCGGGGGCCGTTTTTCATGGGGTGAGTGACGGGACTCGAACCCGCGACATCCTGGACCACAACCAGGTGTTCTACCAGCTGAACTACACCCACCATGTTTTCTAACATGAACAGAACTCTCATTGTAATCAATACAAGCCATAGCGACTAATTAGGTGGGTAGTGACTGGCAACCTCACGCGCTTTGGCAGTGTCTAATCCAGGTGCGCTAACAAATACCGCCTCGCGGTAGTACTTCAATTCGTTAATTGAGTCTCGAATGTCACCCAATGCTCGATGGTTCCCAGTCTTAACTGGACTTGCAAAATAAGTTTTGGAGTACCAGCGGCGGGCAAGTTCTTTGATGCTGGAGACATCAATTAAGCGGTAATGCAGAAATGAATTAACCTTGGGCATGTCTCGGGCTAGGAAAATACGATCGACGTAGACGCTTGATCCTGCCAATGGCGCTTTGCCTGCTTCGGCAACATGTTGGCTGATGTATTCAAAAAGCGCATGTTCAGCATCTGTAAGTGCCATGCCATTTGGAATCTCCGGTAACAGTCCTGATTCGGTGTGCATGTCCACCACGAATGGATCCATCTTGTCGAGCTTTTCTTGCGTTGTTGTGATGACAGCCGAGAACCCGTCGCCGATTTCATTGAGATCCGCATCAGTGATAACGCAGGCGACTTCGACTAGGACATCATTCTCAAAATCCAAGCCTGTCATTTCACAGTCAATCCAGACAATACGGTCGTTCTTAGGTTCAGCCACGTGCCTAGCCTAGGAGATACCGAAGACATGGGCGGTGTTGGGGGATTGGCCCGTTGATTTCACAACTACATGGTCCTCATGCTTGCGACCAGTTCCATGACATTAGCTGTGACGATACTAGAACTCTTGTCGCTGAAACCGTAAGGTAAAAACAAAGTGCCATTATGAATTAAACTGCCACAAGAATAGACAACATTGGGTACATATCCATCACGTTCTTGGGCATTTGCGACCAATAGTGGATCATCAAGACGTGCAATGACTTTAGTTGGATCTTCCAAATCTAAAAGTATTGCGCCAAGACAATATTCGCGCATCGGTCCAGTTCCATGAGTTATGACGAGCCATCCTGATTCAGTTTCCAGTGGTGAACCACAGTTACCTATGTGTACCAATTCCCAAGGGTGGGCTGATTCCTGAAAAGTGACTACCTCATTCCAGTAGTAACCATCGTCGGATGAGGCAATTGAGTTTGATTCGCGATCCCATCGCGACAATGCCATGTATTTACCGCCGATTGTTCTCGGGAAAAACGCAAATCCTTTGTTTGATATGGCCTTTCCAGAAAGATTTGTTGACGAGTAGTTCGAGAAATTATGGGTTTCAAAAACTCTCGTGTTAACTCCGACTCCATCAAATCCGGTGTATGTGGCGCGATAGATTGTGTCTCCATTTGGTTCAGTGAAATGAACCCACCGTGCATCCTCGATACCGCGACGTTCATCGGCTGAAGTTGGCCACAAAACCTGCTCGCTAATAATGACACTGGGATCAAAATCCACTTCGTAAGTGTTGTGAGCAATCTTTTGCAAAATTTCGGCAACAGGATTGAGCATGGAATCTGCAGAGCGATTATGGTTTAATTCTGACAGGGTGAGATGCAGCTCTTCAGGTGTGAATTTATCGGGCAACATTCCCAGAACAAGATTGAGCTCTGCGGTATCCATACCAACTTCAACCGCAACTTGTCGTACGAGCCGATTTCGCAAGACCGAGTATCTGTGAGCCCGAGTGGTTGCATATTTGGGGCTTGAGTCAATAAGCACTTCACCCGCCGGATTGATGATGCCACTTCTAAAGACCAAACTTGAAATGTGACCTTCGCCAACAGCGCGAATACTCATGATTATGCGCAGGTCCCCAAAGCTAAGGCCTGACTGATCAGGATGAGCAACCATAGATGGGTTGAAGTAAGCAGCCGATTCGAAGGCATATTCTTGGGTGAAATATGAACCAATAAGCAATTTTCGTTCAACTGAAATCGCTACCTCTGAATCAACAAGATTTTCCACTGCTGAAAAATGCAGTTGGAATTGTTCAGATAAGTTGCGGTGCCTATCTCCAAATCTAGTCATTGTGTCCTTCAGGGTTGTAGTAACCACTGATTCATCAAGATTCATGCACCTGTCAATCACACTCTGTGCGCGACTAGTGCCACGGATTAATTCTTCTTCTCCCGGAATAAAAAGACGTGAAAGAACTCGATGAGGATTTGGCCGCAGGATGATGCTGGAGCGTTGAATCAAGCTCACGAGAGACTCCGAAAATGCCTTTGGTATTGATCCTTCACAGACAAATAACAGACCGTGGATTCTGCGCCACGATTTTCATTGCGACTAGTCGGTGTCAAACCATCAAATCCAGCACCTGAAATTGGGTCGTACATTCGCACATTCGAATCATTGAGCCCATCAAACCAGTGCGCCCCGCGAGTGATGTAAAGCAACCAGGCGGGATCGCCTGTAATCTCATAAGCAGTACTGCAGGCATCAACAAGAGCGGCTATTTCGATTGGCTGCTGATCATATTTTTTACGCTCTTCATTTGGGCCAACGCCATTTGTAGGTGTGACTGAAAAATGTGAGGCCTTTGATTCCTGCTCAAGAAGCCAGTTCAGTAGCTCTAATCCCTTGTTTAGACGAGCCGAATCGTTTAGTAGATGTCCCGCATAAATTAAGACCTCGGGAATGATCGCATTTGCGTAGGTGAGTCGATTTTCTGGCCAAATCCAGTTGGCATTTTTTGTAGATGTGCTTGATGTCGTGGTTTCAATCATGCTGGCAGCATCATCTAACAACTTTCGCGCGGCCCGATTGTTTCGGGCGCTACTTAACACAGCGGCCGCACCCAGTCCAGCAAACATCATGCTTCGTAGATACTCTCCACGATGTCGCGCGCCATGTTCGAATCGCCAGAGTGCTTCGGCGGCAATGGCACGATTCGCATTTTTCTGGTAGACCGTGCCTAGAGCCCAAAGTGCCCGACCCCAATGATCGGCTGATTCTGAGATTCCATTCCAAACACCATTTATATCGCAACGATTGATGAAAAGCCCATCGTGTGTTTGGGCATCCTTAATGAATTGAAAGTAGATGCGCCGAAGCTCTAAAATCTGGGGATCCTGTGTTTGGTTGCGCTCAATGACAATCAGAGCCCGAGCAACATCATCAACACAGTAGCCGTGCTCCTGGCGAGGCTTATCGTATTCCGCATGTTCGAAGAGTCCGCGTTCATCGGACATGGAAACTAAGTGCGCAAAAGTGAGATTCATGTTTAGCCTAACTAACTAACTTTTTGGATAACTTCTTGGCAGCCAGAGCATTAGCGATGTCGACATACTCGCCACTGACCGATGACCAAAGGAACTGGTTGGCTTTCTTACTTGATTTCTCGTGCATCATTGCGGCTTGGGAATCATCTCCCAAAATTGTTCGAAGCCCATTGGCGATGGCATGAGAATCACGTTGGTCCACAAGAATTCCCGAACCATCAGCGAGTGCCTCTCTAGCGTGCGGGAAATTTGTAGCGATAACGGGCTTGCCAGCAACTAAAGCTTCAACCAGAACGCCAGAGGTAACTTGCTCCAATGAGTCATAGGGCAACACCACGACGTCTGCTGAAGAAATCAACGTTTCAAGATGTTCGCTGTCCAAGTAAGCATCAACGAATACAACATCATCTTGCAGATTATTCTCAGCAACTCGACGATAAAGCTCCTCTCGATACTTCTCGCCCTGATGCGACTTCACATGCGGATGAGTTTGACCTGCTATCACGTATTCCGGCGAGCAATCAAGATCGCTTAATTCTCCGAGGGCATCAATAGCCCATTCGATCCCTTTGCCGGGTCCCAATAAACCCCAAGTCAAGATTCGCGGTCTCCTGTCAGTTACCTTCGCAGTCTCAGCCCGAGGTGCGGCCATGGGATGAGCGCCATGGGGAATCACGGTTATAACATCAGGAGCCACTGCATAAATCTCAATTAATTTGGCTTTACCTGCATGAGTCATCGTGACAAGCGCGTCGGCTCGTTCAATGATCCCATTTAGAACTTCTCGTTGGTTCACACTGGGATTCGTGAGAACGGTATGTAGCACCACAATGATTGGCACGCAGAGATTGTCCATGATGTCAATAATTTCTTGTCCATCAGGTCCGCCAAAGATGCCAAACTCATGCTGAATGATCACCGCATCGTGACTATTTAGAACTGCGCCAGTTATTTCGCCAGTGTCGCCATCCCAATGCTCATGGACCACTTCAAATGGAGATGGAGTCACATCCTCATTCATTAGCCTCACGACGTTGACTTGCGAACCTTCTTGAGCAAGGGCATTTGTTAGAGACCTTGAGAATGTGGCAATTCCACATTCTGTCGGGGGATAGGTGGAAAGAACGGCCAACCGCGTACTAGTTGCGATGGGGCTAAGGGATATGGGGCTAAGGCGAATTTGTGTCATGCCCACAAACTAAGTTGCAAACTTCACAGCATGCTCACAGCACAATTGCAGTACTTTCACGCCAGCAAGAACATGTCGAGAAAGGTTAGCAATTCACCACGACAAAGTGTGCGTGAAAATCTTGAATGATTCCCCAAGCAATCACTACACTAAATCAGTGGCAAACAAACCTAAAGTTATCCAATACGCCTGGACAGCAGGTGCGTATATAGGTCCACTTGTCCGGCAGCTGAACCAAATCGGGGTGCCGGTAACAACTGCCCCGATCTGGGCCAACAAGACAAGGTACAGAATTCTTGTTGCTCCAATCCAGTTATTAACTTTGCGGTTGCGTGGGTATCAGATTATAAATTTCCATTTTATTCAGGAACATTTCCAGCCGCTAAGCGTGAAAAGTGATCGAGGCCGCAAGATTTTCTACATCTGGCACAAATTTTTTCTCAGATTAGCAAAATTAATCGGCTTCAAGTTGGTTTGGACTGGGCACAATTTAGTTCCGCATGAACGAGTGTTTTTGAATGATGAATTGGCTCGTCAATTTCTTGTAGATCACTGTGATCTTGTTATTGCGACGAATGACACTGCGGCTATAAATATTGAAGAAAAATTTCATCCCAAATCCATGACGACCATTTATCCGGCAATTAATGAGATTGTTCCCTCGGGTAATTTCCAACAGGTGCGCGAAAATATTGGAATTTCGCCCAATCGAATCGTCTTTTCTCACCTTGGTAGGTTGCGCCCTTACAAAGGCACCTTGCAGTTTTTGGATGTTATCGGAAAACAGGAATTAAATGCCACTTTCCTCATAGCCGGCTCAAAACCCCAAGGTGAAGATGAACACATACACTCGATCGAGACACAGGTTGTTTCGCTGAATGACCACGGTAAGGATGTTCGGCTTAACATCAACTTCATTACAGATGAAGAACTTGCTAATTACTATCTAGCCTCTAATTTCCTTGTCTACCCCTTAACTAATGTGACTACTTCAGGCATCATTTCGCACGCGCTAATAATGGGAATACCACTAATAATTCCAGATCTGCCAGATTTCTCATGGATTCCACAAGCGGCAGCAATAAGGTACCAACACCGATTCGGGGCAGAATCGCTCGGTGAAGTTATGCGCGAGGCAATGGAGTTATCTAAGGAACAACGCCAAGTCATCGTAGATGCAGGTAAAGAATTTTCAGCCGATTGGACTTGGCCCAAAGTCGCAGAGGCTTATAAGAAAACTTATTTGAATCTTGTGTAGTTCAAATTACTTCTCGACATTAAATTTTGTGTTCCTGTTGGAGTAACTGAAGCGGTTGTAAACTGACGTTATGTCTGAACCAATTGTCAATCGTGAATCCTATTTCCCGTCAATTGAAAAGAAGCACGGACTACCAATGACTTATTGGTTTGATCAGATTGAAAAAATTTCTGATCGAAAGTATGCAGAACAAATTGCTTTTCTGAGAGAAGAACATGGCTTCAGTCAGGTCCACGCTAATGCTCTTGTCCTTTATTGCCGCGGGTCTAAGAGTGCCCAAAAGTTTGCCACAGTCGATGAATATTTTGCCCAGTTTGATGATGAAAAGGTAGCCACTGCCAAGCGCATCTTCAAAGTGATTGTGGACGAATTACCTTCAGCTAGTTTGGTAGTGGCTTGGAATAAACCGATGGTGAAGTTGCAGGATCAGTATATTTTTGCCCTTTCCATTCACACAAAACATATTTTGTTAGCGCCTTGGGGCGATGGCATTATTGATAAATTCAAGCAGCGCCTTTTGAATTACGAAACCAATAAGAAGACATTTAAGGTGCCGGTGAACTGGGAGGTAGATGCCAAGCTTCTGCAGGACCTCACCGCTGCAAGGGTTGCCCAAGCCCATTTTGCCTGACTTGCAGATTTCACAGGAGTTCGGAAGTTCGTCTAAACCTCTAGTTTGGCAAAATCCATGAAAACTGTTGCTTTAGGTGCTTGACCGGGTCTTTTTTGGCACTACCGATGCATTTGATGCTGTCTAGAACGATTAATGAATTTTGGGAAGTTGTGCGCAGCCGCCGTGAGTCAACAATCATCATTCCGATACTAGGACTGTATTTAATGTTGCCGGTAGCGCAATTGTTTTTGGATCGATCGCACACAGCAGGGCAATCGCAAGTGAGATAAAGAAGTATGCAATTTCATGAGTTTCAAACTCGAAGCTTCGCAAACGAATGATTGAGAGCACACGAAAGAGCGCAAACCCAACGGCCGTCGATATTGGGCTAAATGAAAGCCAGGTCCATCAGCAGGCGCGGCAGCACGAAACTGAATTCGGTAGATAAGGTCATGACATTCAAATTCGTCGAAGCATTGAACATTAGATTACGTCACGCTCGCCCTATAACCGATTCTTGATCCTTGCTATTTTCTCCAAACTTGATTTCAGCCCTATACATAAGCCTGTTGTCTCGTAAGAATACGATCAGTCTGCCTGCCCAAAAGGTTTCAAACATCCTCGTGGCCTAGTATCCGCAAGGCATTCCTTTTTTGGTCGATGACTTCACAGCGAGCCAACTTGTGAGTGCGCAGGTAGCCTTGAAAAACTATGAACAAAGTCCTCTCACTAGATGCACCGGTTCTTGAAATAATCGAACGAGATTTCAAAGGACTCTATTCGGGTGAATTAGGCCTTAGCTCGATAAAGGGTGGGCAATCAGCAGCCAATGACGCGTTAGCAACTCTTGACATCGTTGGTTATGCAAATGCGCGTTCCGAGGTGCTGCCAAAGTCACGTCGTGGTGCAAGTGTCCTGTCGCCTTACATTCGCCACAACCTCCTCACACTCGATCAGGTTTATCGCGCGGTGAAAACTGCGCCCTACAAAGATCGTGAAAAATTTCGTGATGAACTCTATTGGCAGGAATATGCTCGTCATCTCTACGCTCGAATTGGAACTCGCTTGTTTGAAAACCTGCGGTTTGAAGCTAACTCAACTACCCAAGGTGATGGTTGGAATCGAGACATGCTTTGCGTCGATGAAGTAGTCGCAGAACTAGAGACCGATGGTTGGTTAGTTAATCAAACACGGATGTGGCTTG
>VFKC01000114.1 GCA_009885745.1 Actinomycetota bacterium | reverse complement strand
GCATGAAGAACTTCGAGTGTGCATTCAATAAGTAGTTTTTCCATGAATGGATCGCCAACCTGAACACTTGGTCGTTTAGCCGGACCGTCTGCGTCAAAAGTTTCAGAGGCTAAAACACTTACACCACCGATACCATCGCCACCAGTTCGAGCGCCGTACAAGATAACTGAATTACCAATACCAGTTGCTTTCGCAAGGTGAATGTCTGCATGACGCATAGTGCCAACACACAAAGCGTTAACTAACGGATTGCCCTGGTAACTGGCGTCGAAAACAATTTCGCCGCCGATGTTTGGCAGACCCAGGCAGTTACCGTACCCGCCAACACCAGAAACAATGCCGGTTAAAACTCGACGGGTATCTGGATGATTTGGGTCACCAAAACGAAGTGGATCCATGATCGCCACTGGACGCGCACCCATCGAGATGATGTCGCGCACAATGCCACCAACCCCTGTTGCTGCACCTTGATAAGGCTCAACATAAGAAGGATGGTTGTGTGATTCAACTTTGAATGTGACAGCCCAGCCATCGCCAATATCTACGACACCTGCGTTCTCGCCGATACCGACAAGTAGTGCATCGCTGTGTGGAGCCTTTTCGCCGAACTGTCGTAAGTGCACCTTGCTTGACTTATAGCTGCAATGTTCAGACCACATGACTGAATACATCGCAAGTTCTGATGAGGTGGGACGGCGGCCAAGAATCTCACGAATACTTTCGTACTCGTCTAGTTTGAGACCTAATTCTGCGAATGGCTGTTCCTGATTTGGATTTGCGGCGGCATCTTGAACATTGTCAACGCTCATACGGCAACCTGACCATTCTTTACTAGTGAGGTAAGCACTGATGTGAAAAATCCGAGGCCATCTGTGGTCGGACCAGTTAAAGCTTCAACTGCGTGCTCAGGATGCGGCATTAGGCCAACAACATTTCCGGCTTGATTACTAATACCAGCAATGTCGCGATGACTACCATTTGGATTTGCGTCAAGATAACGAGCAATAACTAGGCCTTCGCCTTCGAGTTGGTCAAGCGTGTAACCATCGGCGACATAGCCACCTTCGCCGTTCTTGAGTGGCACGACGATTTCTTGACCCAATTCATAGTCAACGGTCCATGCAGTTTTGTTGTTTTCAATTTTAAGTTTTTGATCACGACAAATGAAGTGCAAGTGATCATTACGAGTTAAAGCGCCAGGTAGCAAATGAGATTCGCACAAAATCTGGAAACCATTGCAAATACCAAGCACTGGAAGTCCACCATTTGCCGCATCAACAATTTTTTCCATAACTGGAGCGAATCGAGCAATCGCACCACAGCGAAGGTAGTCGCCGTAAGAGAATCCACCTGGCAAAACGATGGCATCAACAGAATGTAAGTTTGCGTCGGCATGCCAAAGCGAGACGGCAGTTCCACCGGCAATAGTTACTGCACGAGCAGCATCACGATCATCAAGTGAGCCAGGGAAAGTTACTACTCCGACGCGAAAACTCATCGGTCAACTCGCACTGTGTAATCCTCAATGACGGGATTACTCAAAAGCGACTCGGCTATTTTGTCGACCTGCGCCAAAATAGCGTCATCAACTTCACCCTCTAGGGTCAAAATAAATTGCTTACCTTGGCGAACATCTGCCACCCCGTCAAGGCCCAAACGACCAAGTGCACCAAGGACTGCGCGACCTTGTGGGTCCAAGATTTCGGGCTTTAATTTAACGTCAACGACAATGCGCACCATGAGTACTCCAGCACTAGTTAGTGGGTATTTTCCTAGTTTATCGGCGTTGGTATGCGCACTATGTTGCAAGGTCGGTTGAAAGCAAACCCCTCAATGAATTCGGACAAGATTGGTAAGGGATGTCGCGACTATCTCTTGATTAGCGGAATCAATAGGGCATTAAACAGAGGAGAGAGGGATTTCGCATATGTGTCAGTGATGTGATGCTTATCTCGCCACACAATCATGTTAGATAGCACTGCTGGACAGATTTTTTCATCGCACATAGCTCTGGATAAATCCCAACGATAGATTTTGGGATCGGCTTTTGCGGGGAAACTGTATTCAGGGTCTAATAACGACTCAGCTAGGGGTTGACTACAAGCTCGAACCGTGTGTGTGCTGAGACACTCTGGATAGTCAAAAAGATGTCTGGGAGTTTCGCGAATAAAAACCAACTTACTTCCAGTTGCATTTAGTTCATCTACAAGTCCCGCAAGCCCCTGCTTCATAAGCTGAGATTCTCTAGCAGGAGTTGCCCTTACTTTCGTTAAGGGGTCGCGAACTGCACCGCCACCTGTGCTAATCAGGATTACGTCAGGCCTTATTTTGAGTAGTTCCGCTAAAACTGCTTCTCGCCATTTTGTACATCCGGGCATAAATTTCATGGTTTTGAGATCGAGATAATCCAACTTAGAAACCGGACACCCTGATCGAGTTCTAACTAATAGCTTCGCATCGGCCTTCTCGACAGAATCTAAAACTGGCGTGAAAAACATATTTGCATGAGAAGAGCCAAATAAAACCACAGTCTTTTTACTCGTTAGATTTGCATAGGCGCAACCTACCTGCAATTCACCTTCTGAATCTGTGCGAAGGCAACCATCATCTTTTGTTTCGGGGAAATCCTGTACCGCAAAATTAATCTCGGATGCATTGGGTTGATTCAAATCACTAGCGGTACTTCGTGGTGACAATCTCTCAATTAATTCATCCACATACTCAGCATTAAATACCTTCGCCACCGATGCATTGCTCACATCAATGATCGCTTTATCGCTAATACGAGTTGGCACAAATTTCAATGCGATTAGGGAAATAGAGGCTACGCCTACAGAGAGTCCAAGACCTAGGATGAACGACTTTTTCACACTAGAAACCAAAGTTGGATTATTTCTTAATGAATTTTCAACAAATACATAAGTTAGTTGCGCCAAAAGAACCGTTAACAGAATTAACAACCCGCGCTGATAAAAAGGCACATACGATGGCTCTGGAAAATTTGGCTTGAGTACATGCGAACCGAAAAATAGAACTGTCCAATGCCAGAGATACATTGAGTATGAAATTGTGCCAAGCCAAACAATTGGGGTGTAATCAATTAACTTATTAAAGATCTTTAAGGGTCTCTCGTTTGGAATACCAAAATGGAGCAACGCGGCAACAGCGAAAACTGCCAGAAGCGTTAATTTAATTGCCGAAAGTTGAAAAGTAAGTGTGCCAAAAACTGCGAGACCAATTACTAAGTAACTAGCAACAATCACGACAATTCGGGTTGTGCTCTTTGGCGTTTTATTCCATCGGTGTGCCACTACCGCCAACCCGCCAATTGCGAATTCCCAGGCTCTAGCAAGTGGGCTGTAAAACGCCCATGTGCTTTCTACTCTTTGTTCGCTAAACATGTAAAAAAATGAAATCAACGAAATTAACGAAAGCAATCCGACTAGAACATACTTTCTAGACTTTGGATTCTTGATAAGTAGAGCGACAGCGACCAAGAGCAATGGAAAGCCTATATAAAACTGTTCCTCAACACCAAGAGACCAGTAATGGATAACTGGACTGACAAGCTCAGGGCTCCAATAATCAACGGCGGCAAACCCGAAACGGATGTTAGCTGACAAAAAAGAGCCCGCAATAACATCGACCAGAGAGTCTTGACCTTGGATTCCTGGTGTGATTAGTGCGATGAGAAAGACTGTGGACAATAACACCAGAGATGCCGCTGGTAGCAGGCGCCTAACTCTACGAGCAAAAAATGGCAGCAGGTCAATACGATTCTTAAGTTCCAATTCCCTAAGCAGTAACCCAATGATTAAATAGCCCGAGATTACAAAAAATATGTCAACGCCAAGGAACCCGTTGTCCATGAAAGGTAACTTTGCGTGGAAAAAGATAACCAAGAGCACCGCAATCGCGCGGAGTGCTTGAATATCTTTCCTCATGACATTTGATACTAGCTTGGCTGTGCCTATTAAAGGCGAATGACGTTTGAGCCAGTAAGTTTTCCACGAGTATCAAGGATGACCTTGGAATTATCGACAATTTCAATCAGGTCAAGCGATTTGTGCGCTTGCAACAAGACGACTAGGTCTGCCTCACGAACCGCAGCCAGTAAATCAGAGACACAGGTTAGCTGCCTGTCACTTTGACTCTCGCCATGATCACCATCAATGTTCCACTTGCTTACGTATGGGTCAAAGTAAGAAACCTGAGAACCTGAATCCAAAAGACCTCGCGCAAGCGGGCGTACTGGGGATTCTCGCTGATCGGCGATATCTGGTTTGTAGGTGACACCCAGAAGCAGAACTTTTGAGCCACGCAATGCCTTCGAAAAATTATTCAACGCGTCCTGAATTCGCTGTTGCACATAATTTGGCATCCCAGCATTGATCTCTTGGGCAAGTTCAACAAATCTAAATGGTCGGCCCAGCACAGTCTTTACGTGATGTGACAAATAGTTGGGATCAATTGGAATGCAATGCCCACCAACTCCGGGTCCTGGGTAGAAGGCTTGAAAACCAAATGGTTTTGTGGCTGCGCAATCTATGGCATTCCACAAATCCACATTGAGGAGATTGCTAAAGGCCACAAGTTCGTTCATCAGTGCAATGTTCACATGGCGATATGTGTTTTCGAGCAATTTAGCCATCTCAGCTTCGCGTGCACCTTTAGCTTCGACAACTGTGTCAACAAATTGGCGATAGAAATTCGCAGCACGCGTTGTCGCTTCGGGAGTGACTCCACCAACTACTTTTGGCGTATTTTTCATTCCGTAAGTTGGATTGCCCGGGTCAATGCGCTCGGGACTAAAAGCTAAATGAAAATCAACTCCCGCGCGCAGTCCGCTTTCTTCAAGAATTGGTTGGACAACTTCTTCGGTTGTTCCCGGGTAAGTTGTGGATTCCAAAATGATCAACATCCCTGGATGAATCCACTTTGCAACACTGCGAGTTGCTCCTATTACTGCATTTAAATCTGGACCAGCATCCGAAGTAAGTGGGGTCGGCACACAAATAATGGCTACATCTGTGTCCTGCAGAATTTGTGAATCCGCTGTGGCCTGAAAGCCTCTGGCAAGCATCTCTTGAATGTCTTTGGTTGATAAGTCATCGACGTGGGAGTTGCCAGCATTGAGATTTGAAACAACAGTTTCATTAAGGTCAAGCCCAGCTACTTTGATTCCCGCTTCTAGCGCGCTTTGCGCCAAAGGCAGCCCTACGTAGCCCAGCCCAATTACGACAACATCGCTTTTCATAAGGGCAAGCATAGTTTGTTAAACATCAATCTATTTAATGAACCAAGGCCAACCTGGATTATTTGAAGCGGCGAAGAACAAAGGAAAGAGCATTCCTAAGCCCGTTTACCTTATTAAAATGCTTTGCGATAAAAAGTAACCGGACCGCAGGAGCATACCAACCGAATACCCGAGTGAAAATTTCCGCTCTAACCTTCAAATCACGCTGAGATCCCCAGCCGCTGCCTGAACTATCCGTGGGATGAACTGCAAGGGTCACTGGAAGAAAATGTGCACTTCTTTTACTTCGGAGCAAGTCTGCAATGAAGATAAATTCATCACCTAAGTAGTTGGTCACACCTGCTCCGAAATTCTCATCAAATGTCACATTGGATTCGCGAACTTTGTCAACATCGATGACCATTTCATAAGTTGCTGCTCGAGCACTATTGAATAGGTTTAGTTTTTCAATTTGAGTTGGATAATTTTTTCGTAAAACATCTTGCTCATCAACCGCTTGCCCCAAAACCAAGGCACAATCACACGCTGCAAAGTGCGCCAGGACAGCATCAAGACCTTCGACTTTGAATTCGATGTCATCATCAGCGAAAACTAAATACTTACCCTTGGCTTGTGTGATGGCAACATTCCGACTTTTTGCCACACCTTTCGAATCCAATTGAACTGTGCGCACATCACTACGACTCGGGGCAACAAATTGTGCGGTTCCAGTTGGGTCTTGAACGATAATCAAAATTTCCACATCTTGCTTCGGTGCAGGCAAAACAATGTCGTTGACCCGACTCGCTAGAGATGAATAACCAATGGTTAATAGAGCCCTCGATGCATCTTGTTGCACTACGACCTCCCCATCTTTCCTACTTGCAAATCCGGCTAACTTGTTTGCTAACGAGGGCCAAGCAAGGAAATTGACTTGAGCACTGCGGCTTCTACTTCATCTTTTTTCGATTCGCTTACCGCAAAGTCGGTTGTGATGTCATCGAGATTTACAAGGCGCAAGTTCAGTCCAATCACTGTGGGATTTACTTCGGCCAAATCAACACCAAGTGCATAGTCGGTGTATTTAATACCGTTTCCATGCACCTTGTCCTCTGAACCTTCGAAAGTTACCAAAGCACATGGGATTGCATAACTTTGGCAGGCAATATAGATATGCATAGCGCTAGTAACCACTGAGTCATACCGATTCAAGTTTTCAAGAAGAACGCGGATGCCATCGGGATGGCCTACTAGAACCTCAAGCTCGTCCATATTGTCTGGTAGCTGCATTGGAATTGGAAGATGTGTGAAGTGGCGAACAAATGCGACTCGACCGTTAGTGCTCTGACGGGCAATCGGCAATATGCGAGAGAGCAATACACCCGGATCGCCAAAACTCTCCACGACTGGGCCCCCTGATTCACGCACCACACGTGCAGTTATCGGCCCACGAACAGAAACATACTTTGCATGCTTATTGAGTTCTAGTTCATCTGTGCTGATACCAGTTCCCGCGACAATCGAGTTGGACTTAATAAAACGCCCAATTGAACCCAGTCCAATTATGTGATCTCTTTTGGCGACTCGTGTGACTGACTGATACAAAACTTTTTGGTCTGTGTAATGGCTAACAATCAAAGGGCTGAGCCAGTCGCCAAAGTTACCTGGGAACGGTCTAGCCCACCACGCCAAAGTAATTGACGAATCAGATGGTTTGGTCGAGTAATAGGAGAAGCTACGAGCGGCCTCAATAGTCTTTGACTCTGCGTGATTAGGAATGTAGCTTGCGTCGAACTTTTCAATTGCGGCAGTGAATGTCTCGGTGGAACCAGTCATTCCTTGACTTAGGATTTCACTCACCAAGTTTTTGCGAGTTGGATCTGCTCCGGCAGTCTTTCGGCGGGTAAGGACCCCAGTTATGCCAGAGCTGTCCACGACGCGACGCAATGAGCGTGAAGTGCCTTCTGGCAACATCCCCTCGACACGCTTTGCTACGTTTAGTCCCCGAGCACGAAGTGACAGCTTCTTTTTCTTGCTTCCACCGCCTGTGTGCTGTTGGACTTTACCTTTGAATTCAGCGACGTTGCCACTTGATCCAAAACTAAAGAAAGCGCCCTGCTCCGAATTGCCTTTACCTACTACCCCGCGTGACGGAATGATCTGGAAAGTCAGATTATCGGCATTGGCTCGCCAAGCTTCTTCTAAGAAGTAGTCATCAGTTGCGCGAAGTGTTGATACTTTTTCTAAGGAACTCGCATCAGCAATCAATTTGCGCGCCTGTGGTGTTGTGCTGATACCCCAGAAGCAAGGCTCCCAAAAACGGGTGCGACGGTCATAGCCAATGGTGAGTGCTGAGCCAAAGCCGCGTTGAAACCCGATTAAATCAGCAGTTGAATCGCGTACATAATCTGGCAAGGAAAGTAAATTGCAATCCACGTCAATCCAAAAAACCTTTTTATCTGGATACATCAAGCACACATCGGCGATGAATCCGATTTTCTTACGACACACATCAGGCCATTCGTCGCCTTCGTTTTTATGAATCTCGCGTAACTCGTGAGCTAGACCTAAACTTTCCAGATTGGCTCTTAGTGTCGCAGCATGGCCACGGTAATATTCGTCATCTGTATAAAACGAACAAATGACTATATTCTGTGAGCCCATTTACGTATCCTCTTTTGTTATTGCGCAATACCAATTTTTGGCGCTTTACCGTTCTTTACCCTAGCAAAGGACGAGTTGTGAGCGGTCATCTCTCGGTTCTGAAGTAGACTAAATAAGTGTCTGAAACCGTAAGTAACTCCACTGAACCAATTGTGAGAGTTCACCGCCCATTCAAGGCTGGGCTACCTAACATTCCTGAGTACTTCAAGGAAATGTGGCAGCGACGCGAATTGGCATACGAACTGGCCCGCGCACAACTTCGTGCCCAGCAGTCAACCACATTATTTGGTCAACTTTGGCTGGTCCTAAATCCACTAATCATGGCGGGTATTTATTACACGCTGGTAATCATTCTTTCCTCCAAAAATGGCGGACAATCCAATGATCACGGACCGGAGTTTGTGGCCCACATGCTCGCCGGTATGTTCGTTTATCACATGATTACGGGTGCAATGTCGCTTGGCTCGGCAAGTGTTGTTGGTCTTGGCAAACTGATCGCCAACAGGTCTTTCCCGAGATTGCTCCTGCCATTCTCGGCAACTCTGGTTTCCATCAAACGTTTCTTACCGACCTTAATCATTTACGTGATCTATCACGTGGCATTCCAGCAGCCAATTGGGGTCAATCAATTGTTGGCAATACCCGCGTTGCTGTTGATTTTTATCTTTACTTTTGGCCTTGCCTGCTTACTTGCAACTTTGCAGGTTTATTTCAGAGATATGCGTTCATTCCTGCCGTTCATAAGTCGCATTGGCATGTACATCTCGCCAATTCTTTGGTACGCAGATGACTTGCCCAAATCTCTCGGCGCAATGGTCACTGCCAATCCATTGTTTGGTTTATTGAGTGTTTGGTCAGAATCTCTATCCCAGAATCGTGTCCCAGAAATGAGCCTTTGGGTTTCAGCAAGCATCTGGAGTTTCTCAATGTTTTTTGCTGGAATTCTAATCTTCCTATCCCGAGAGCGTGAGTTCAGTGTCAGAATTTGATGATTTTGAAGATGGCGAAATGGAAGAGGCCACCAAAGGCTGGGGAGTAGATAAAGACAAGCTTGAAGATGTGGCAATCAGCGTTCAAAATCTGAGCATCACATACCGAACTAGTTTTGATTCAGCTCCAACTCTTAAATCAACAATCGCTCGACTAGGGCGTCGCAACAAACTTGTAAAAACTGTTGAAGCGATTAAAGACATTTCTTTTGAAATTCCACATGGCACTGTCCTTGGTGTTGTCGGTCACAACGGTGCTGGCAAATCCACATTGTTACGTGCCATCTCGGGCATCATGCCGCCGTCATCAGGTCAAATCGAAGTGCACGGCGAAGTAAGTGCCTTGCTCTCATTGGCAGCCGGATTCAACTCCGCGTTATCAGCGCCAGAGAATGTTATGCTCGCAGGTCTTGCCTCGGGGATGACTCGCGATGAAGTACTTGGCCAACTCGATGAAATTATCGCTTTTGCAGAAATCGAAGAATTCCGTGACATGCCAGTAAAGACTTACTCCTCAGGCATGGCCGCTCGCCTTGCATTCTCTGCCGCCGTGCATATGAAACCAGACATTCTGCTGATTGATGAAGCACTTTCTGCTGGTGATGCTCGCTTTAAAGTCAAGGCCCAAAAGAAAATGCGTGAGTTAATGGATTCGGCTCGAACCATGGTCGTTGTATCACATGGGGCAAACACAATTCGCGATCTTTGTAATGACGCAATCTGGCTTGATCACGGCAAATTAATGATGCATTCAGATGCTGACACAGTTGTGAAGTCTTATCTTGATTTCATGAAGGTAGAAAGCAAAGCATCGGCTGCAACTGACGACTTCTAGTTTTTGCTCAGCGTGTTTCCCTATCCAAGGGCAGAGAACCCAGAATGGCTAAGGCCAAATCATCGATAGAATTAGCGCAGACCTGCGGCCCCGTAGCTCAGGGGATAGAGCAACGGTTTCCTAAACCGTGTGTCGGATGTTCGAATCATCTCGGGGCCACTTACATGGCAGACTATGACCTATGACTTGGTTGATTACTGGTGGTGCAGGATACATAGGCGCTCACGTTGTGCGCGAAACTCTAAAGAGCGGCCGACAGGTGGTCATTCTTGATGACATGAGCACCGGGATAGCCGCGCGGATTCCCGATGGAGTCACACTTGAGCAGGTCACTCTGGTTGATAAAGCCGGAGTTGAAGCCGTCTTTGCAAAGCACCAAATCACTGGGGTATTACACCTCGCTGCTCGCAAACAGGTCGGTGAATCTGTTGAGAAGCCGCTCTACTACTGGGATGAAAACATCAATGGCTTAACCCATCTTGTTGGGGCGATGAAAAATAATGGAATCAAGAATCTAGTTTTCAGTTCAAGTGCGGCCGTTTACGGTGAACCAGACATTGCGCCAGATGCATTAATCACCGAAGCCACCCATTGCTTACCTATTAATCCATACGGCGCAACAAAACTTGCCGGTGAATGGATAACACAGGCACTCTCGACATCTGATGATTTTCATGTCGCTGCCTTGCGTTACTTCAATGTTGCAGGTGCAGGCAGTTCTCAACTGGGTGACCAATTCGTTCTTAACCTGGTGCCAATTGTTTTCGATGCGCTAACTAAAGGAAACCAACCTCGAGTCTTTGGCGATGATTACCCAACTCCTGACGGTTCATGTATTCGCGATTACGTTCATGTGCAAGATCTTGCCGAAGCTCATGTTGCCGCCATGGATTACGTGGAACGCCCAGACACCACTTTCGCCGCGATAAACATCGGCACTGGACGAGGTGCAAGTGTATTTGAGGTTCTCGATATGGTTCGCGAAGTAACCGGCTTAGAGGTAGCCCCTCACCATGTACCACGTCGGGCCGGCGACCCAGCAGCATTGACCGCAGATGTGAGTCGAGCAGCGCAGTTACTCGATTGGCAGAGCAAATATGATTTGCGCGACATCATCAGTTCTGCATGGACTGCTTGGCAACAAACGCACTAGCAACCCATTGGTGCTGGCCCAAAACACCTTGAGTGCGTAGGAATTTGTGGTGTTGGAACATTGCCCTGATTCTTTCTTGTAACAACGACTGTAATTGTTGATGTGTCACGGCCACCCTTGCCATCAGAAACTGAATACCCAATAACTTGTTTCCCAGTCCAGGATGAAGTGGGCGTGTAAACAATACGACTACCGACCAATTTCAGCTGACCATGACGTGCGTTGCCAACAGTAACTCGAAGCGAGTCTCCATCAACATCTGACACATACTGAACCAGAGATTTGGTAACTGGTGGCCCATCAACAATCGCACGAATGACCAATGGTTTAGCAATTGGTGGGTGATTGATTAACACACTTGCACTAGCAAAGTTGTTGTCAAGATTGCTATCGCCGGCAGGATGACCTGACTCAATCTCCATTAGCACTCGTAGTGAATGTGCCCTCGCTAGTGGTGTAACGCGCAACTCTACCTCTGCACTTTCGCCCGGCTGAAGGGCAGAACTTGCCGAAATTCCATAGGCTGCTGCCAAACAGCGGATCTTTGTAGTTGAAATCCTGGTGCAACCCTGCGGCATCGCTTCGACATTGAGTGGACCGTTTTGGGAATTGAGTAACACATTCGGATTAGTTGCATCTGCCGGGCCAAAATTAGTGATCTTCGAAATGATTTTCGAAGATTCACCTGCTTGAACGTAAGTTCTGGAAAATTCAAGATCCGCCACAAGATCAACCTGCAAAGGTCCATAAGCCACAGTTACTTGCGGAGAGATCCCCTCATAAGAATCAATTGGCCCTCGGTAAGTGGTCGTTGCCTGATTAACAAAATCCCCAGAGGTAAATTGCGATGTCCCGTTTATCGTGCCACGGATATTGATCGCTACTCGTTCGCCGACTTCAATTTTGGAAAAAGTTTTACAAATGCTTCCAGGAGGTACTACTGGGCAATTTGTCCCACTACTCGCAACAAGAGTGAAATCAACTGGCAGTTCATCCCTGATGACAACATTGGTTGCGGCGCCCGTGCCAATGTTTGTGGCGGCAACTTTGTAAGTCAGGCTATCGCCTACTTCCAATTGGGTACTTGATGTACCAGAAAAATCTGATACATATTTTTCAAGATCTAATTCCGGAGCAGCGAGTTCCGTTGAGTACGCGAGTGCTGTTGGATACCAAGTGTCTTGTTGCGCCGACATTGAAATCGTTGCCGAAGTGGAATCAGGTGGCAGGGCATTAACCAGATCCAACCGATCTGTATCGACTCCCAAGGTGTTCACAGATCTTGCAGGCGAGTAATTGTTCAGGTAACTCGAAATTCTTCCAGAACTCGATACTGTGCTGTTCGCAATGTTGTTGTTTGGATTTTGCGCATCGGCTAGTAAAGTTTGGCTATTTCCCTGGGTCATGTAAATCGAATCAGTTGCATCACCTAAGTCACCATCAAAGGCGACTACCCCAAGTGCGGAATTAACTGGACCATTTGACGGAGTTTGAAAACCCGAGATACCCACCACAGAACCACTACGTTTGGCAACAACCCCCAATCCCCCCAGAATCTGCACATGGCGAAGTTCTGAATCTGCATTTTCATAAACAACTATGACGGACCAACCTGCGGCTTTATCAACACCGAGTGAAGTCTGAACATTACCAACTGCCAAATTAAGTTTGGAAACGCCATCGCTAGTTGAAAAATCCGCTGTCTGCAACGCTGAAGTTACGACGGCACTGGCTCGGTACTGACCAGAATCTACCCCGAGAGATTCAATTGCTACTTGGTCTGCGTTTGCTGTCACAAGGCAAGGATCCCCGGGCAGCGTGCAATCTTTATTGCCTACCGCGAATAGGACTTCATTTTTTGAAGCCGCATCAACAGGTGCAACATCACCTGGATCGACCAAAAGTGATCCTGACCAGAATAACTCGGCATATTCGATGGCTGAGCCTGGTGGCACTCGCAACTCACCAACGGATGAATTGAAAACTTGCGATGAATCAAGTAGCCCTAGTGGCACCTCTAAATTACGCATCTCGTGCGCATCATTATCCAATGAATTTAGTGGACCCTCGCCTGCGCGGGCATTCACGCAGGACGAGGATCCAAAATCGCCAGATTCTTCTGAGCAAGTAACAACCGTGTTGCCTGTGATTCCAAAATCTCCAGAGAGATTGGCTTCATACCTATTGGTAAAGGCGACAAGAGTCACAGCTGAACTCTGTGTGGCAGTTAACAACGTAAGCAGGTTAATTGTGACTAACACAACTGCTATTCGTCGTGATTTATGCAATTTTTGCTTTTGAAAATACCCATGAGCAACCAAAGCACAACCTCCACTTGTGACAAGTCTTTATTGCAACAAGTGAAAAACTACTTTGTGCGCGCTAAACGAGCAAGTTTTGCCTGCTTAGCCGCAAGTTGACGTACCAATGCCGAGTGAGCCTTAAGTGATGAGACTCGACCAAAGGTTACATTGCCTGAATAAACACGGCCCGGACCAACACTGCGACCAGGTCTTGGCGATTGCCAAGTATTTCCGCCACCAGCGTAGATAGCTACATGATAAACATAGCCCTTACGATCATGGAAGAATACTAAATCGCCAGACTTAGCCTTGCTTCTTGAGATTCGAGTGGTTGCCCGAAATTGTGCTTCTGCCACGCGTGGAAGATTTACACCCAATTTGTTGAACACATACTGCGTGTAGCCAGAGCAATCGAAACCTCTAGGGGATGTACCTCCAAGAATGTATGGCACGCCACGATAATTATTGGCTAAAGCAATTACTTTTTTACCGGAAATACCAGGTGCTCGTAATTGCGACTTGATTGAGGCAACCTGACCGCTCAATTGACGAATTGTGCGCGAACGAGTTGCCGCACGACGCTGTGCCTTCATGCGAGCAGCAACATACTTATGTGCTGCTGCTTTTGCGGCAGCTCTGGCCTTAATTCTCGCTATAACTTTGGCGCGAGCTTTTGCCTTTTCTGGTGACAGCTTTTTAGGCTTTACCTTCTTTGATGCAACCTTATTCGGGGTTGCGTTTGCTGCTGAGGCTTTTACCCCAGCGGATTTCGTTATTGTTTGCTTTGCCAGTGCGACATGAGTGCTCGTCGACTTGGTTTCTGGCTTAGTTGCCGAGTTGCTCTGCGCAGTAAATGCAACAGCACCGGTTAAAACAAGTGAAGTTGTCACTGCAATTGCAGGAAACTTCCTTGCTAACAACTTGCGATTTTTTGGTGCGCTATGACGCCCTGATTTTGACATATGTTCCCCCTACGCCGCTGAGGTGAGCTGTCGGGTGCGGCTGGGAAGAAATCGCCGGCTAGTTTCCTAGCTTTACCCCAAGACCATTTCTGGTCACTTACCTGTGGTTCCCCCACTCTCACCCAAGGTATTAATTACTCGCAGGGGGTGAGATTTGGCGCCCCGCGAATATCGATTCCTTTTGGAATCTCGTTCTTAGTAAGAATACCTGACATAAGTGTCATACCAAGCCCAAGAATCTCTAGGAATTGTTTTTTGCAATCTGGCGAAAGGGAATATTCCCTCAAATAACTACCTTTTTCAAGCGAAATAAATAAAAAAATCAAAATTGTGACATATTCCCTAATTCCTCAAAACTACTAGTCCTAAAGGAAATTTTCGGAAAATTTATGCAGATTCTGACAATGCCCAATATGGTTAAGGAATGGCTAGATTGATGTGGTTTAGACGTGATTTGCGGATTCATGACAATCCTGCACTCTTTGCAGCGATTGCTGGGGCAAGTGCCGATGCCCAAGCCGGTGTGCCTGAGGATGACAAAGTACTCCCGCTAGTGCTGATCGATCCTGTCCTTTGGCCAACTTGGGGCCACCTTAAGCAGGCCTACTTAATTGATTCCCTGGCAGCCTTGAATGAGTCATTGGGCGGCAATCTGGTTATTAAACACGCTAAAGCCCAGGAAATCATCCCTGAAATAGCGGCCAAATACGGAATAACTGCAGTTCATAGTGCGGCAGATTTTTCAGCCTACGGAATCGCCCGCGACCAAAATGTAAAAGAATCTTTAGCCAAATTGGGAATTGAGTACGAAGTCACTGGCTCGGGATACGCAGTCGCTCCTGGGCGAGTGACTAAGGATGATGGAACCCCATACAAGGTCTATACCCCCTTTTATAAGAAGTGGTTAGTTCATGGTTGGCGTGCTCCGGCTCCTGATCCAACATCATGGCCAAAGTGGTGGGCGCCAGAAAATGATGGACTACCTGCGCGACCAGACATTGGCGATGTGGTGCTTCCGCCAGCCGGCGAACAGGCGGCTTTGGCTCGTTGGAAAGATTTTCTAGCAAACAATGTTGATGCATACGACGAAAATCGTAACCGTCCTGATCTTGCGGGAACTTCCAAACTCGGGACGGCGCTTAAGTGGGGTGAAATTCATCCACGCACTCTGCTAGCCCAACTTGGTGATCAGCAAGGCCAAGAAGTGTTCCGCAAGGAAATTGCGTGGCGAGAGTTTTACGCCGACGTGCTCTTCCACAATCCAGACACTGTCGAGAACTATCTGAACCCGCTTTATGCTCAAATGAAATATGACACCGGCCTAGTTGCGGATGAGCGGTTTAAAGCTTGGTGCAACGGCCTAACTGGCTATCCATTTGTTGATGCCGGCATGCGTCAATTGATTAGCGAAGGCTGGATGCACAATCGAGTTCGGATGGTTGTCGCCTCATTCTTAATAAAAGACCTTCACTTGGAGTGGCAACGTGGTGCCCACTACTTTATGGAACTACTGCTAGATGGGGATCTGGCATCGAACAGTCACGGCTGGCAGTGGACTGCTGGCTGTGGCACAGACGCTTCGCCCTATTACCGAGTGTTCAATCCAATAGGACAAGGCCATCGCTTTGACCCGCAAGGCGAATATGTCCGCAAATATATTCCTGAATTGAGGCACATTCCAGATGGTTCCGTACACGAACCTTGGACAGTGCTAGGTGGCCTTGATCAAGGATATCCAGAGCCCATTGTGGATCATGCCTTAGAGCGCAAAGAGGCTCTTGCTCGGCTGGCTGCCCTGCCAAAGGGCGCACAGCTGCCACCTAAATCTGATGAAGCACCTACCCCTGATCAGGCTAATTTGATTCATGATTTTGAATAGTCACGAAGTTTTTATGCCACCGAACACGCGCTTGCGCCTGAAATAAGTCACACTTACAACATGACTAATGTCGAACACAATGTGGCAGATATGCGCGTGAACTACGACCGTGATGTTCTGCACGAATCGGATTTGGCTGCAACGCCACTTGAACAATTCAGATTGTGGCTATCAGATGCAGTAAACCTCGGGGCTGATGTGCTCATAGAACCGAACGCCATGGTTTTGTCAACGAGTAATGCAGCTGGACTTATTTCATCTCGATCTGTCCTACTTAAAGGCATCGACGAGCGCGGCCTGGTGTTCTACACAAACTACGGCTCGCATAAAGCCCAAGACATCACAGAGCATCCGCAAGTTTGTGTGGTCTTTCCTTGGTATCCCCTACATCGACAGGTAATCGCATCTGGAACCATCACTAAAGTCTCACGTGAGGAATCACAAGAGTACTTTGCGACACGGCCGCATAAATCAAAACTCGGCGCCATCGTGAGTGAACAGTCCGCAGTCATTGACTCTCGGGAAGTCTTAGAAAATCGAATGGCACAACTGCACGAGCAATACCCCGAGGGTAGCGATGTTCCAATGCCTGAGCTCTGGGGCGGATACCTGATATCGCTCGAAAGTATCGAGTTCTGGCAGGGGCGTCGCTCTCGATTGCACGATCGATTGCGCTTTGATTGCATTGGCAATAATGCGGACTTAACCCAATCTGCAAACTGGAAAGTCACTCGACTTTCGCCTTAATTTTTCTGCGGCAACTAGCCTTGGGCTTTCACATAGTGAACAGAATATGCCCAGTATGTGAAACAAGTCTATGATTTTGGAATGGCTGATATATCAAACATTAAAATTCCGGCAAACTTGCTACCCGTCGATGGGCGTTTTGGTGCTGGACCTTCCAAGGTACGCCCCGCCCAAATCGATGCGCTACAAGCCGTTTCTAAAACCTTCTTAGGCACATCACACCGCCAAAAGACGGTTAAGAATCAGGTCGCTCGCGTGCGTGCGGGCGTTGCTGAATTATTCTCCCTGCCCGAAGGTTACGAAGTAATCGTCGGCAACGGTGGGTCAACTGCATTTTGGGACGTTGCTACTTTCGGACTTATCCGTGACCGCGCTCAGTTCCTTACCTTTGGTGAGTTCGGTTCAAAGTTTGCTGGCTGCGCCAACGCAGCACCATTTCTTGGCGAACAGTCTGTAATCAAAAGCGAACCAGGCGATGCGCCAACATTTGCCCCAGAAACTGGCATCGATGCTTACTGCACACCCCATAACGAAACTTCAACCGGTGTAGCAATCACCCCAGTTCGTCCTGCCGGAATTGATGCGGATGCATTGATCATCATCGACGCAACTTCAGCTGCCGGCGGCCTAACCGTTGATATTGCCGACACGGACGTTTACTACTTCTCGCCACAAAAGTGCTTCGGTTCAGATGGTGGACTCTTCATCGCGATAATGTCGCCAAAGGCAGTAGCCCGTGCTGAAGAAATCAAAGCAAGTGGCCGTTACATTCCTGCATTCTTGGACCTAATGACCGCAATTGAAAATAGCCGACTAGATCAGACTTACAACACTCCTGCGCTTTCAACAATCTTTATGATGGCCGAGCAGCTTGACTGGTTCATTGCAAATGGCGGACTTTCCTGGTGTGTAGCGCGTACTAGCGAATCCTCTGGTCTCATATACGACTGGGCGCAGGCAAGTAGTTTTGCAACTCCATACGTTGTTGACCCCGCGAAGCGATCTGGCGTGGTGGCAACAATCGATTTTGATGATGCCATTGATGCAACCCTCGTTGCTAAGGCGCTGCGCGCCAATGGAATCGTTGACACTGAGCCATACCGCAAATTAGGTCGTAACCAATTACGCATCTCAATTTTCCCTGCCGTTGACCCAAGCGATGTTAGCCAGCTACTGGCCAGCATCGACTTTGTTGTCGCTGCACTAGCTGAATAAAAGGAACTTATGTCTGCCCGTGTCCCAACGCGGGATAAACAAACATGGATTTCTTACTTTCAAGTTACCTCCTATGGTTGGTTTCTTTTTGGGTTCGGCCCATGCCTGCAATTTTTACGCGAAGACTTATTCTTGTCCGGGACACTGACTTCGCTGCATAGCGTTGCAATGGCTTTGGGCGCGGTCCTAGTTGGTTCCACATCCTCACGAGTGATTCCAAAAATCGGGCGCGGAAAGTTCCTTCGGCTAGCTTCATACTCGTTGATCATTGGGTTAGTCCTTTTCACTGGCGGACAAACGCTGGCTGTGACACTCCTTGGTGTTGCGTTCATTGCCGCTGGCGGGGCAGCCGGAGTACAAGGAACGGGTGCATATCTAAATAACCACCAAGGTCTGGCAGCACCTGCGGCAATTACCGAACTAAATGCCATGGCTGCTGGAGTTGGGCTCTTATCGCCAATATTTATTGGGGTGGGCTACTCACTTGGTTTTGGTTGGCGCCCGGGAATACTCATTGCTGGGGTTCTGGCAATCGGGGTAGAACTTTTTAGAGGCAAAGATTTAAATAGTTACGGCCCACCCGTTGGCGACATAGAACAAAGCCATCACCATGACCTTGCTGGGAAACTGCCAAAAAGTTTTAATTGGGCACTGGTAGTTCTAATCTGTACCGCTGGAACAGAGTTCTCTATGTTGCTATTCGGCTCTGAGTTATTGCTAGTACAAGGCCATCTGACCAAAGGCGCTTCAGCAATTGCGCTGGCATGCATCGTTGGTGGAATGTTCCTTGGTCGACTTTACGGTTCGAGATTAGCCACCAAGATGGATCCAGAATTGCTTTATCGTGGCGTCCTTATCTGGTCGTTACTTGGGTTCTTAATTTTCTGGCTGGCCCAAAATCCCACAGTCATGATTCTGGCGCTCGTTTTCACCGGTTGCGGGATGTCTCTGCATTGGCCATTTGGAATGGCGCGCGCAGTGCGAGCAAGTTCTGGCCGTCCGGATCGTGCAACGGCCCGCGTATCAGTAGGTTCGGGTATCGCTAGTGGCGCAGCACCATTTGCGCTTGGTGCGCTTTCAGATCATGTTGGAGTACACAATGCCTATGCGATTGTGCCAATCTTGTTGGTGATCGCAATCTCGATTTCAATCTTTAAGCGAGTGCCTGCTCTTGAGAGTCTTTAGGAACTAAGAGCCAGCGCCGAGTGCGGAAATTAAGACCGTAGCAAACATGCCAATCAAAACTGCAATGGTTACTGCTCGACGAAACTTAGGGCTCATGGTTCAACAATAAGGGATGGGACGCACCTGCATTTTGCAAGTACGCCCCATCCAGTTAGAAAAGGTTGGAACTAGATGTTGAATAGTTCCCTTAGTTGAATAGTTCCTTGATTGGGTGAATAGCAAAGTACACAACAAACGCTGTGGCAATAATCCACAACAGCGGTGAGATGCTCTTTGCTTGTCGTTGGGCAATTTTGATAATCACATAGCTCACCAAACCGGCACCAATACCGTTTGTGATCGAGTATGTGAATGGCATCAAGATGATGGTCAAGAACGATGGGATCGCGATTGAGTAATCATCAAATGGGATCTTGCGAATCTGTGTCATCATCAAGAAGCCCACGATTACTAGTGCAGGTGCAGCAGCTTCGTAAGGAACAATCTTGGTTAATGGAGCAACGAACATCGCCAGCAAGAACAAGCCACCCGTAACGAGGCTAGCAATACCAGTGCGAGCACCGTCGCCAACACCAGAAGCAGACTCAATGTATGCAGTGTTGGAGGAAGCGCCTGCAAATCCACCAGCGATGGCCGCAACAGAGTCAACAACCAAGATTGCATCTAAATGTTCAACATCACCTTCGGCAGTCAACAAATCTGCTTCAGCAGCAAGACCAGTAACTGTGCCCAGAGTGTCGAAGAAATCGCTTAGCAAAAGTGAGAATACTGCAAGACCAGCAGCAAGTGCGCCGATTGCATTGAAAGCGCCAAAAGCATCTAGCGAGAATAATGGCGATGGGTTAACAAAGCCAATTACCTTCTCTGGTACTGAAGGAACATTTAGTCCCCAGCCAGTTGGATTCATTGGTTGGTCAGAGAACATCGGACCAATCTTTTGAGTGGACTCAAGGATTACTGCAAGAACTGTAGTAACCAAAAGGCCAATCAAAAGTGCAGCACGAATGCGCAGAGCAACAAGAACACAAAGCAGAATCAAGCCAAATACAAAAGTGAATATTGGCCAGCCGGCCAACTCGCCGTTAACTGCGAAAGTAATTAGTGGCTTGCCACCACGAACGACACCAGCATCAACTAGTCCAATCAGTGCAATGAATAGACCAATACCTGCGCCAATTGAATACTTCAGTGCCTCTGGCACAGCGTGGAAGACTGCCTTGCGGAATCCGGTAAGCACCAGGACCAACACGATAACGCCTTCAACCACGACAAGCCCAAAGGCCTGTGCCCAAGTCATGTACGGCGCCAAACTAAATGCTAAGAATCCATTAAGACCAAGTCCAGCGGCAATGGCGACGGGGAATCGACCATAAATGCCCATGAAAATCGTCAATAACCCAGCAACTAGCGCAGTGGCTGCAGCAACCAAGGAGATTGACTGACCGACATCAGTTCCCCCACCAGGGAAATTACCGTTGATATCTTTAGCTGTGCCAATGATTAGCGGGTTGAGGACCACGATGTAAGCCATTGTTACGAAAGTAACAAGGCCGCCACGGATCTCGGTGCCTAGCGTGGAACCACGCTCTGTCATATGGAACCAACGATCCCAAGCTGGGACAGTTGATTTTTGTGTGTGTGTTGTCATGTCAAAAACGCTATTGTCTAAAATGTGACTAATAACGCAGACTCCCCGCAGGAAACAAAGAAGTTTTTTTCTACCAACAACAGCAACAAACAGCTCAAAGCCATGGAAACAAATGCAATTGCGGCAGTTTCTATCGGAACTGGTTTGTGGTTTATCGCTTTAGTATGTTTGTTTTTGGCGCGCGACTGGGTAGAAAAAACAAATCGTGGCGATTGGTTGTGGATTTGTGCCGCGGGCGCTTTGCTTGGAATCTTTGGTCAGTTTTATACTCGACATCGAGCAAAAAGGGTTGCAGCCGATACTTGGCACACCAAGAACTAAAAATTAAATTTTATTCTTGATCCTCGGCCGATTCTTCATTTACCTCTTCAGTAGTTTCTGTTCCTGCGATGACTTCAAGCTCCGCTGAATCTGCAAGTGGTTCAACGGCTTCCTGACCCTCAACATTTTCAGAACCCTCTGCAGTAATTATTTCAGCCACGTACTCTGGCAAGTCTGCCGAATCTGATTTCTCATCGGAGTCATCATCAATCACTAATGGCACAACTGGAATTGGCGCTGTGCGATTAGGTCGCACTGAAGAATGCGCGCCGCAACCAAATGTGGTTGCTACAACCTGACCATCAGCTGCGCCAAATTCATTCGCACAAACACCAAAGACTTGGCCAATCGAGCCGCCAATAGCAACCATGAAACCACAAGAACCACAATTCGATGGCGCAGACTTTGCCATTGCTGCGCGCGGTCCAGTGTCGCCACCGAACCAACGATCAACTGCGCGCTCAAGTCCTAGCGTGCTTAAAATTTGCTCCCGGCCTAAGCCCAATTCCCATTGTGCTGGGTGCAGTGGGGCTAGGTCCTCTGCTAATTCATCCAGACCAGTAAAGCCTGCTGTTAAGCGCTCATCATTTTCTTCAGTTGGCAAAAGATCGCCAACACCTAAATCCCCCGCCTGCACTCGCTGGGCCCAAGGACTCCAATCTGGCGGGACCAATGCTGCGAAACCTGGCAATAAGTTGACTTCGCTAACAGTGCAGTGATCTTGACCTTCGATTGCCACCACAGCAACTGACCAATACCAACCTGGGTAAGCCGGCGATGCTGAGGCGAATGTGTAGGTGGCGATTACCAGATTCGAATCTTCAACATCTTCGCGGACCACATCCATTGCCGCGCCAACATGTTCTGCTGGTACTGACTCAATAATTGCAGCACGCGCTAAATCGCTAGCGGCTAAGACCTGATCTGAAATACTCACACTCGTATTCTCCCCTATTTAGGCTCTGTCTATGACCCAGAGGTCCCATGTCGAGTTGTTTGGCGATAATCTATGGATTGTGCACATGAAACGTAGATTAGTTTGCTTATCCATAACTGGCGTCTTGGCTCTTTCGCTGAGTTCATGCACTAAGCCAAAACCAGCAGTGACAGTTACTGCCGGCACGAGTTCGGCACACACCAAGGCGATCTGTTGGTCCCCTGAGGTAGCACTAAGCGCGACAACTTGCTCAGAGGCGTCACTTACCCAGGCGGTCTCTTCGCCAGACATTGCCACAGTCAAAGTAAACGGTGATCAGACCATTGGAATAAGTGTTGATCCAAAGGTTGCAGAATTCGGTTGGTACGCAATCGTCAACGGTCAGCGTTTAAATAAGAGTGCGGTAACTTCCACTTATTACCATTTCACATCACCATTCACCGACATCCCGGCAAATGGATACGACCTGCAAATTATTTCTCAGAGCCAGCAAACAGGCGCTCGAGGGTTGTGGCTCTTTAAATTAGTTGGCAACTAGAACTAAAAATCGGTGGCGTAATTTTCCGTCGAGAAAATCAGCAGTTACTTAGACGTCAATCTGATCGGCGATGTGACGGAGTACGGTTACCAGCTTCTTTGACTGATTGTCATCTGGATAACGGCCACGACGCAATGAGTTGGAGTATCCATCAAGTAACTTGATTACATCTTCCAGAAGGATTGCTAAGTCTTCGGCGTCTTTGCGACCAGCCTTTGCCACACTAGGTGGTGCTTCGATAACTCGAAGAGAAAGAGCCTGTAGACCCTTTTTGCCATCGGCCACGCCAAACTCGACGCGAGTGTTGTTCTTCAAGGAAGTGACACCGGCAGGCAAAGCAGAGACGTGTAGAAAAACTTCTTCGCCTTCATCAGTCTGCAAAAAGCCAAAGCCCTTTTCAGTGTCGTACCATTTCACTTTGCCTGTAGGCACGATAGTTCTCCTTGTACTCGCACTTAATCCTTTGTACCTGTTGCCAAGCACCACTCATAGGTTAGAGGAAATAGGTGACAGTACCCAAACCTCTATTGCTAACCTTAGAGTCATGCGCGGAGAAAAACTCATGAAAATCGGAGGAATTGTGCTGGTTACCGGCATGATCTGCACTGCAATTGCAATCTTGCCGTTATTCTTCACAAACTTAGACCTACCCTCAATCTGGTGGTTTCTATCCATGCTCAGCGGTGTGGGATTAGCGCTGATCCTGTTCGGTCTGCGTCGCTCATCAAAGGTCCGATCTAGGCTCAAGTAGCGCAAAGGCACACTAAGCGCGTACCGTCGTATAGATGGGCACAATATCTAAGGCAACTGCTAGCCGACCGCGTTCGCTAGCCGATGACCTACGTCAGCGAACCGACGAGCAGTTACATACGATATTTTCTGCTCGCGCTGATCTTTTGCACCCAGTGCCAACTGACATAGGTCAACTAGCAGTTAGAGCCACCACAAGCCCGAGTGTTAACAACGCGCTTGATGCTCTGAACCAATCACAATTGAGTGTTTGTGAAGCCATGGCTGGGCTTGCTGATCCTTGTACCCGCACCGAAGTGCATCAAGGACTTGCAAATGCTCAAGGGTACTCCCAGGACTCAGTAGATGAAGCGATGGCTTATTTATTTGATTTGGGTTTGGTTTGGGGCGACGAAGAGGAACTTCATTTGATTCGCGTTGCTCGCGAGGCTTTTGGCGCCTATCCATGCGGGCTGGCCGCAAGTTTTTCTGATTCGCGACGTCAGGTCAAAGAGTATGCAAACACCCCAGGTCTGGTAAGCAAGGTTCTAGCTGAAGGTTCCAAGGATGTGCAGGACATCATGAACCAACTGCTTTGGGATGTTCCGGCTGGCACAATGCGCCAGGCAAACCGTTCTATCCGAATTGAAGATGTAAAGTCACCACTTGAGTGGCTACTTGCGCGTGAATTACTTGTGCCAACTGGGGAAACATCAGTTGTGGTGCCTCGCGAAGTGTCCTTGTCGCTTCGTGAAGGCTTGCTCATTAAATCACTTCGCACCACGGCTACAAATCCAGCAATTGGTTTTGTGGATAGTGCGCATGCTGATGATGCTGGTGCGCATGTGGCTCTTGATTTTGTGCGACTAGCCGAAACTTTGCTTGAAGTATGGTCCCTAGAACCACCGGCACAATTACGCGGTGGCGGCTTGGCCATTCGAGACCTTGCCACAGCTGCAGAACTATTGAAAGTCCCAGAAAAAACTGCTGCGTTGGTTATTGAAGTCGTTTTTACTGCTGGACTTCTCGCAGCAGATTCTGGCGAAGGTTGGGTACCAACAACAAGTTACGACCGCTGGCTTGGCATTGATGATGCTAGTCGCTGGGCAATACTTGCTGAAACTTGGCGAAATATGAATCGTGCTTCACATGTTGTTGGTGGAGAAGGTGGCGAGAGAATAAATGCCCTAACTCAGGCCGTTGAACGTGGATTTATTCAACCGCTTCGTGCCTCAATTCTTGAAATTTTTGCTGGACTTGATATTGGCGAAACCACACAGGCACACGCCTTAGTTGAATACTTAGATTGGCATCGTCCTCGTCGAGCATCACAAGTACGGGCAAGCGCTGTGCATGCAATCATCGACGAAGCAGCCACTATCGGCGTTACCTCGATGGGTACGCTAACCACATTTGGCAGAGCAGTTGTCGCTGGTGAATCAGCAGCAACGCTTCTGGGTCAACGTTTGCCCGATCCGGTTGATCACATCATCGTGCAAGCCGATTTAACCGCGCTGGCACCTGGGCGCCTGCCCGCACTACCCCGCAGAACTATGGCTGTCTTGGCAGATGTGGAATCTACTGGGGTTGCTACTACCTACAGATTTACCGAAACCTCAATCCGTCGAGGCCTTGATCAAGGTCAGTCCGGAAATGACATCGTAGAGTTTTTGCGCACACTTTCTCGCACACCGCTACCGCAACCTTTGACTTACATGATTGAAGATGTGGCTCGCAAACATGGGGTACTTCGGGTCGGGGTGGCTTCGATTTATTTGCGTTGTGATGATCAACAACTTATCGATGAAGTTCAAGCAGATCGACGTTTGGCATCATTGCGCTTTCGGCAATTAGCTCCGGGAATTGTGGTTAGCGCCTCCCATGCTGATGTTGTGTTGGAAAAGTTGCGTGCATGCGGTTATGCACCAGTAGCCGAATCAGCCGAAGGCACCGTGCTGATACATCGCCCCGACACCAAGCGCACATCAGCGAAGCCTCCAGCCGGAGCAGTAACAATCTCAGGACCATCTCCGCGGTTAATTTCAAGTGCGATAAAAGCCCTACGCGGTGGCGAACGTGCTGATACAGTGAAGCTCGCGCCTACCGAAGGGCCACGAGGAACCACAATCGACACACTTAATCTCTTGAATGAAGCATTGAAGGGCGCTCGCGAAGTCTGGATTGGCTACGCAGATAAAGGTGGCATGGCATCCGAGCGAATCATCGAACCTATCTCAATCACTGGTGGTTTTTTAACTGCATTTGATGTGCGAAGTGGTCAAGTTCAAACTTTCACAATCGCGCGTATTACTGGCGCTGAATACCTAGACGAGTCGAATCAGGAAGGTACTGCCTAATGACTGACGGACCCTTAATCGTGCAAAGCGACAAAACATTGTTGCTCGAGATCGATCACGAACTCAGCACAGAATGTCGACGAGCAATCGCGCCCTTCGCTGAACTTGAACGCGCACCTGAACACATTCACACCTACCGCATCACACCTCTTGGACTTTGGAATGCTCGGGCGGCACATCATGACGCCGAAGCCGTAATTGACGCGCTACTTCGCTATTCACGCTATCCAGTTCCGCATGCGCTGCTGGTTGATATTGCTGAAACGATGGCTCGCTATGGGCGTTTGAAATTACACATGCACCCAACACATGGGCTTGTTTTGCAATCAACAGATCAGAGTGTGCTTGAAGAAGTTTTACGTTCAAAGAAAATTGCTCCACTAGTAGGTGCTCGTATCAGCGAAGACATCGTTGCGGTTCACCCAAGTGAGCGTGGACACATCAAGCAGATTTTGTTAAAGCTCGGTTGGCCGGCAGAAGATTTAGCAGGTTACGTTGATGGCGAAGCACATCCAATCTCCTTACATGAAGAAGAAGGTGGCTGGCAACTTCGCCCCTACCAACGCGAAGCCGTTGAAGGGTTCTGGCATGGCGGTAGCGGAGTTGTTGTGCTTCCGTGTGGTGCTGGTAAAACAATCGTTGGTGCCGCTGCCATGGCCACTGCAAAAGCAACAACTTTGATTCTGGTAACAAACACTGTTTCCGCTCGCCAATGGAAAGCAGAACTCCTAAAGCGCACTAGTCTGACTGAGGATGAAATCGGTGAATACTCAGGGGCTCGAAAAGAGATTCGCCCAGTAACAATTGCGACCTACCAAGTCATGACAACTCGTCGCCAAGGTGTGTACGCGCATCTTGAGTTATTTGATGCCCGTGACTGGGGTTTGATTATTTATGACGAGGTCCATCTCTTGCCCGCACCGGTATTCCGGTTCACCGCCGATATTCAAGCCCGTCGTCGCCTTGGCCTAACCGCAACATTAGTTCGTGAAGATGGCATGGAAGGTGAAGTGTTCTCCCTAATCGGTCCAAAGCGCTATGACGCCCCCTGGAAGGACATTGAAGCCCAGGGTTACATAGCGCCAGCTGACTGTGCAGAAGTGCGTGTGACGCTTCCTGATGCCGAAAGAATGGCATACGCAATGGCCGAGCCCGAAGAGCGTTACCGGATGGCTGCAACAACTTCATTTAAGAACAGGGTTGTTGAGCATTTGGTCAACAAGCACCCTGATGACCATGTCTTGGTAATTGGTCAATATCTTGATCAACTTGATGAACTCAGCGCCCACCTCAATGCGCCACTGATTACTGGTGCGACCCCAGTAAAGGAACGTGAACGGCTCTATCAGTCTTTCCGTGATGGTGAAACTCGCGTGCTTGTCGTGAGCAAGGTGGCTAACTTCAGTGTTGATCTCCCCGAAGCCGGCGTCGCAATTCAAGTTAGTGGCACATTCGGCTCGCGCCAAGAAGAAGCCCAGCGCCTCGGACGAGTACTGCGGCCAAAGGGTGATAAGCGTTCTGCACATTTCTACACGATTGTTACGCGAGACACCGTCGATGCGGACTTTGCAGCGCACCGTCAAAGATTCCTAGCCGAGCAGGGTTATGCATATCGGATCTTGGATGCGGATGAATTGCTATATGGCGCATCCACTGAAGATCCACTACCAGAATCTTAGAAAGCCGCGCAACTGGCTTTGAGAATTACTGCGAATGTCCTGGCCGAAACGCCAAGCCAAAACTTGGTCGCAAGTTTGCGCAACTTTATTCGACGGCGCACTGAATGTTGTCGACTAAGTACTCACCTGAATCATTTTGAAGCCTGACGTTGACGAATACTTTGGAATCCGAACTGAAATTTTGAATAACCATTACGTTACCGACACCTTCGGGGTCTAAGAAACCCATTCCGACTGAAAAACTCTCAGGGACATTTTGAGCGCACAGAATTGGATCTGCGCCCGCATCGGAAACTCCGCCAAGTTTGAGATTGGCTGGCAATGACTGCGTGGCATTTGAATTGTGTGACTGACAATAATCACCGACATAATCTTTGGCTTCAGCAGGAGGCTTAGTCATGCACAGCATATATTCATCGAAGAAACTCTTGGTTTTTGCTTTGAGCAAACCCGGCACACCAAATGTTGGTGTTGAAGTCGCAGATGGTGTTGGAGTCGCAGTTGTAGACCCACTGCTACTGCATCCGCTCAAAAAGATAATTGCCCCAGCGCCCATGACAGCCAATTTTTTTACCATGAATCAGAATGTACCAGCCAAATACTTACAGTAAGTGAACATGCACCCGGAATCTGTTGTGATGGAAATTGGCTTTAAACCTGCGCTGGCCCCTAACCCTTTGGGTTAGAGGCCAGCAAACAGTGCTTATTTGTGAAATGGACTAGAAGTCCGCACTGGCCCCTAACCCTTTGGGTTAGAGGCCAGCAAACAGTGCTTATTTGTGAAATGGACTAGAAGTCCATTTCACCGCCACCTGGCATTGCTGGAGCGGCCTTTTCAGGCTTATCCGCAATTACTGCCTCAGTAGTTAGGAATAGCGCTGCAATGGATGCTGCGTTCTGCAGAGCGGAACGAGTTACCTTTGCTGGGTCAATGATGCCTGCTGCGATTAGGTCTACATACTCGCCCGTTGCAGCGTTAAGGCCCCAACCTGATTCCAAGTTGCGAACCTTCTCAGCAACTACGCCACCTTCAAGGCCAGCGTTGATTGCGATCTGCTTTAGTGGTGCTTCAACAGCAACGCGAACGATGTTTGCGCCCACTGCTTCTTCACCCTCAAGATCAAGCTTTGCGAAAGCCTTAACTGATGCCTGAAGCAATGCAACGCCACCACCGGCAACGATGCCCTCTTCAACAGCAGCCTTTGCATTTCGCACAGCATCTTCAATGCGGTGCTTACGTTCTTTAAGTTCAACTTCAGTTGCTGCGCCAGCCTTGATAACTGCCACACCGCCCGCTAGTTTCGCTAGACGCTCTTGCAACTTCTCGCGATCGTAATCTGAATCTGACTTCTCAATTTCAGCACGGATCTGATTTACACGGCCAGCAATCTGCTCGGCGTCGCCTGAGCCTTCAACGATTGTGGTCTCGTCCTTGGTGACAACAAACTTGCGAGCCTTGCCAAGCAATTCAATGCCAGTGTTCTCAAGCTTTAGGCCAACTTCTTCGCTGATTACCTGCGCGCCAGTCAAGATTGCGATGTCCTGCAACATTGCCTTGCGGCGATCTCCGAAGCCAGGAGCTTTAACAGCAACTGAGCGGAAGTTTCCACGAATCTTGTTAACGACGATTGTGGCAAGTGCTTCGCCTTCAATGTCTTCGGCGATGATTGCAAGTGGCTTACCAGACTGCATAACCTTTTCCAAGATTGGCAGCAAGTCTTTGACTGCAGAGATCTTTGAGTTGGCAATCAAAATGTATGGATCTTCTAGAACTGCTTCCATCCGCTCGGAATCAGTTACGAAGTAAGGCGAGATGTAGCCCTTGTCAAAGCGCATACCTTCGGTTAGTTCAAGTTCAAGACCGAAAGTGTTCGACTCTTCAACAGTGATTACGCCTTCTTTGCCGACCTTGTCCATTGCCTCAGCGATGATTTCGCCAATTTGTGGATCCGCTGCAGAGATAGAAGCTGTGGCAGCGATCTGCTCTTTGGAATCTACTTTTTGGGCCATGTCAAGAAGTTCATCGCAAATACCTGCAACTGCCTTCTCGATGCCACGCTTCAAAACCATTGGGTTCGCGCCAGCAGCTACGTTGCGTAGACCTTCGCGAACAAGTGCCTGAGCAAGAACAGTTGCAGTAGTGGTTCCGTCGCCAGCGACATCATCAGTCTTCTTAGCAACTTCTTTGACTAGTTCTGCGCCAATCTTTTCGTATGGATCTTCAAGGTCAATTTCTTTGGCGATGGAGACACCATCGTTTGTGATTGTGGGTGCGCCCCACTTCTTTTCCAGAACGACGTTACGACCCTTTGGGCCAAGTGTTACGCGGACTGCATCAGCGAGGGTGTTCATACCGCGCTCTAGGGCGCGACGTGCTTCCTCATCAAAAGCGATGATTTTCGACATGTAATTTCCTTTTGTACCAAACGGATGGCACCCTTAAAAGGTGCCAAAGTGTCAATTGTCACTCGGGAGCCCCGAGTGCTAACTCTATTGTTGGCACTCTACCCCCGAGAGTGCAAATCGGCAGGGTGAAAATCCCGAAGAATGGGCACATTTTTCTCTCGCAATAGTGATGGTGCACAGGCAGGACAATTTGCTATTGGGCAAAGCAAAAGGGCCTGACCAAATGGCCAGACCCTTTTGTGTTTTTAAGTTCTTAGCTAACCGGACGGACGTTCTCCGCCTGAGGACCCTTAGGGCCTTCGCCGATTTCGAACTCAACTCGCTGATCCTGTTCCAGGGTCTTGAATCCGTCTACTTCAATTGCTGAGTAGTGTACGAATACATCGCGATCGGTGCCATCAACTTCAACGAAGCCGTAGCCTTTTTCCTGGTTGAACCACTTAACTGTGCCTAACATGGCATCTCTTTCCTTAACGGGGTCGCACTGACGTTTGCCAGTACGGGTCTTGCTCCCTACCCACCAAGGTGAGAGTTCGCTGCGTGCTCGCGAATCTTTGTCTTCGAGTCTTGCTCTCTAACGAATTGCGCTTACGGTCGACCACTTCGTACCCTACGGCACATTTAGCGCACAAGAAAACCCCTTTGGCGAAATCTTTATACTTTTCGGGCTTAATTCATGAATATTTCGTGCAAATGACACAGTTATGACAACTAAAAGGCAACTCAGGCCAATTCCAGGTAGGGCAATCAGCCAGTGATTTTCTTAACCGCCAGCAACGGCTGGAACAATAGAAACTTGAACGCCATCAGGTGTTGGCGAATTTAATCCGTCCAAAAAGCGAACATCGTCATCATTGATATAGATGTTAATAAAGCGACGCAGCGCCCCACCATCATCTAACAATCGTGCTGTAATTCCTGGAGCGGCAACTTCAAGTGCATCAAATGCCTGCGACAAAGTTGCACCTGCTGGTTCAACTTCAACAATTGCCTCACCACCGGTGTAAGTCCGAAGGATTGTTGGAATACGAATGGACACACTCATTAGGCACCTGCAATTACATCAGCGACGGATTGGACATTTGGAGAAATGTTTGCGGTGAATCCAGTGCCCGTTGAAACTGCATCAAGGGTCTTTAGGCCTTCACCGGTATTTAGGATTACTGTTTCAGCAGTTGGATCAAGTAAACCAAGTGCTAGTAATTTACGCGTAGTAGCAACTGTTACGCCGCCAGAAGTTTCACCGAAAATACCTTCAGTTTCGGCTAACAAGCGAATACCTTCAACAATCTCTGCATCGCTGACATCACCAATTGCGCCATTTGTACGACGAACAGCATCAAGTGCATACGGGCCATCAGCTGGATTGCCGATTGCAAGCGACTTTGCAATGGTGTCTGGCTTAACAGGTCGCACAACTTCTTGATCGTCTTGCCACGCTTGTGACACAGGATTGCAGCCAGTTGCCTGTGCTCCGAATACGCGGTAATCGTGATCGGCTACTAGTCCAAGTTCAACGAACTCGCGCCAACCCTTATCCACCTTGGTCAACAAAGCACCCGAAGCCACCGGGATGACCACCTGATCTGGCAGTCGCCAACCTAATTGCTCAGCAATTTCGTAGCCAACAGTCTTCGACCCCTCTGCGTAATACGGGCGAAGGTTTACATTAACAAAGCCCCAGTCAGCAGAAACTGCTTCGCCAATAAGTTCACCACAAAGACGGTTCACATCGTCATAGTTGCCATCAATGCCAATAACGAACCCGTTGTAGGCAGCGGTTGCTT
>VFKC01000024.1 GCA_009885745.1 Actinomycetota bacterium | reverse complement strand
GCTGCGCCGGCTAAGAAGGCTGCGCCTGCTAAGAAGGCTGCGCCTGCTAAGAAGGCTGCACCCGCTAAAAAGACTGCACCCGCAGCCGTAAAGGTAGCAAGGCCAGTGGCCGTGCCCAAGGTTAAGGTAATAAAACCTACTGCCACTGAAATTAAAGAAGCCAAAGCTGCCAAACTGGCCCAAGCAAAAGCCGCGCAAGTCGCAAATGCCATGGCGACCCAAGTCATCAATCCACTCGGCGGCTCTGTCGTGCCAACTGTTCGCAAAGCAGTGCCTGGCAAAAAGGCTGCGCCAAATCATCGGGTTGCATTGGAAGATGAATCAACCTGGAGTAAGCCAGAACTAACTTCAGTTAGAAAGATTCTGGCCAAAGACGCTCATGACTTAGAAACTGAAATCGCATTGGCCGAAGCGAAATTCCATAGTTTGATTATGGACAGCGGCGAAGGTGCTGGTGATGATCAGGCTGACGCTGGAACTAAAACATTTGAGCGCGAACATGAGATTTCTATCCTTTCAAATAAGCGCGATCTACTAGACCAGACAAACCGCGCACTTGAACGGATCGCCGCTGGCACATACGGGCAGTGTGAAAATTGTGGTCGCCCAATTGGCAAGTATCGGTTACTTGAAGCAAATCCTCGAGCCACGCTCTGCATGCCATGTCGAGAACGCGAAGATCGCGCCTAATAACGCATTGCCTGACTCGGTTTCGTAGGGTCTTAGCACTATGCCCTAGTGGCATAGGCTGAAGGTCTATGTATCGGCTTCGAGTTTTACAAATCGGTCTGGCAGTGGTGATCTGTGATCAGATAACCAAGGTTTTAGCGGTCACCTATCTTGAGAATAAGAGTTCGATAAAGGTAATTGGAAGCTTCCTGCAATTGTCATTTGCTAGAAATCCTGGGGCGGCATTCTCGCTGGCGACAGGAGCGACCTTAGCCTTAACTTTCTTGGCAATCGCTGCGGCAATTGGAATTGTGATTTACGCAAATCGGGTGCAAAACAATTTTTGGGCCGTGGCTTTAGGCGGGATTCTTGGTGGCGCCGTAGGCAACGCACTTGATCGCCTTTTTCGTAGCCCAAGAGGTTTTCGCGGCGAAGTTGTTGATTTCATTAACTTCACGCACTACCCACTTTTCAATTTGGCAGATAGCGCCATTACCTTGAGTGCAGGGCTGATTATCTGGCTTTCATTCAAAGGTATAAATCCCAAAGATTCTCATCCGTTACTTTCCGATCAAGGAGATTCATAAATGATCCGCACCTGGCCAATCCCAGAGTCACTAACAGGGGAAAGATGCGATGTTGCCCTTGCTCGACTTTCTGGGTTCTCGCGTGCCACTTGCGCTGACTTAATTGATGAAAAGCGGGTAACTATTAATGGAACTAAAGTCTCCAAAAGCTCGCGCGTGAGCTTCGGAGATGTTCTAGACCTAGATATCCCAGATCCTGACTTAGCCGAGCCAGAACCAACTATGGTTTTGCCAATCGTCTATGAAGATGAAGGCATCGTGGTTATCAACAAACCTGCCGGTATTGCCGCCCACCCAAGCGTTGGCTGGTCTGGCCCTACAGTTACTGGCTCTTTGACCGCAATGGGGCAAATTTTAACTTCATTTGGCCCGGCCGAGCGCAAAGGAATTGTTCATCGCCTTGATGTTGGCACTAGTGGTTTGATGGTTGTTACCAAGTCGGAACGCGCCTATGTCAGCCTCAAGGATCAATTCCGCAATCGCACTGTCGACAAGATTTATCACACTCTGGTCCAGGGTCGAATGGATCCAGCAAGCGGCACAATAGATGCACCGATTGATCGTCATCCCAGTTCTTCTTATCGATTCGCCGTGATGTCTGGTGGACGAGCAAGTATTACTCATTACGACACAATCGATTCATTTGCCTATGCATCGCTTTTAGAAGTGCAGTTAGAGACTGGGCGAACACATCAAATTCGAGTACACATGTCAGCGCTTCGGCACTCTTGTTGTGGAGATTTAACTTATGGCGCAGATCCCAAACTTGCGGCCCGCCTCAAACTAGAGCGCCAATGGCTTCATGCGGTTCGGCTATCTTTCGAACATCCAATCTCAGGCGAACGAGTTGAATTTGATTCTGCTTATCCTGAGGATCTGCAATCTGCATTAAATCTTGCCCAAACTTTATAACAGCGTGTGCCGCTCAGCCATTTGTCCTGACCTGCGAGTAACCTTAGTGAACACGTTGATAGTGCGAACTTTCCCCCGCGCTGGTAACAACAAAAAATAGCACTTCGTAGATGTATTTATTGACGCCTAAGAGATTTATGCGAGAGGGAAAACTGTGAGCAACGACTCGTTTGTGCATTTACATGTGCATACTGAGTATTCGATGCTCGATGGCGCCGCTCGATTTAAAGATCTTTTTTCTCAAGCCAGCAAACTTGAGATGCCTGCCATCGCGATGAGTGACCATGGCAATCTTTATGGCGCTTACGAGTTCTGGAAAAAAGGTTCAGCAACTGATGTCAAACCCATAATTGGACTCGAGGGTTACTACGCGCCTCAAGGTCGACACACTCGTGGCCCATTTGATTTTGGTGCGCCTGCTGTTGATGACAGTTCCTTAGATAGTGCTGGTCGCGGACGCTATAACTACACCCACATGACTATCTGGGCTGAAAATAATGTTGGATTACATAATCTTTTTCGCCTTTCTTCGTTAGCAAGCCTCGAAGGCTATTACTACCAACCGCGATTTGATGCTGAATTGTTGAGCCGCTATGGAAAAGGTCTGATTGGAACGACGGGCTGTCCTTCAGGTGAAGTCAATCGCTGGTTGCAGGCGGGAAATTTTGATCAGGCATTAAAGACCGCTGCAACAATGCAAGAGATTCTAGGTAAAGACAATTACTTTGCCGAGTTAATGGATCACGGATTAGGCATCGAGCGCCAAACCCGAGCTGACCTTTTACGGATTGCGGAAAAACTTAAGTTGCCGTTGGTGGCAACAAATGATTTGCACTATGTCTACCCCGAAGATGCAAAAATGCATGAAGTTTTGCTTTGCATTGGTACCCGTTCAACGATGGATGATCCTAAACGTTTTCGCTTTGAGGCAGATGATTTCTATTTGAAGTCATCACAACAGATGCGTGAAGTTTGGAAAGATCATCCAGATGCATGTGACAACACCTTGCTCATTGCAGAACGGTGCAACGTAAGTTTCACCGAAGGCGCAGATTTACTTCCCTCGTTCCCAGTGCCAGAAGGCGACACCGAGAACTCTTGGTTGGTTAAGGAAGTACAAGCTGGGTTAGTCTCGCGTTTCGGTGGGGCCACCATCCCCACGCAATACAACGAAAGGGCGGCCTACGAACTTGGCGTTGTGGCTCAAATGGGATTCCCTGGATACTTCCTTGTAGTTGGCGATCTTTGTCGTCATGCTCGCGAAGTGGGAATTCGGGTTGGTCCCGGACGTGGTTCGGCTGCGGGCGCACTGATTGCCTGGGCTCTTGGTATTACCGAGTTAGATCCAATCGAACATGGTCTACTTTTTGAGCGCTTCTTGAATCCTGAGCGTGTTTCAATGCCCGACATAGATATCGACTTTGATGAGCGTCGCCGCAGTGAAATGATTCGTTATGCCACGCAAAAGTACGGTGAAACTCACGTCGCGCAGATTATTACCTACGGAACAATTAAGGCTAAGGCCGCAATTAAGGATGCAAGCCGGGCACTGGGTTTCCCATATTCGGTAGGTGAGAAAATCACCAAGGCAATGCCTCCGGGTGTTATGGGTAAAGACATCCCGCTATCTGGTGTTTTTGATCCAGAGCACGATCGCTATAACGAGGCTCAAGAGATTCGCGATATCTACGAGGCAGACGAGGATGCTCGCGCCGTTATTGATACTGCTCGTGGCATTGAAGGCTTAAAACGTCAACCTGGTGTTCATGCTGCCGGTGTTATCTTGTGTCGCGAGCCTTTACTTGATGTACTTCCAGTTTGGCGCCGCGATCAAGATGGCTCGATTATTACCCAGTTCGACATGGGTGCGTGTGAAGCACTCGGGCTCCTCAAGATGGACTTCTTAGGTTTGCGTAACCTAACTGTTCTTGATGACACACTCGATAACATTTTGAACAATCGACAAGAAGTTTTGGTCCTAGAAAAACTAGAACTCAAAGACAAGGCAACATACGAGTTACTTTCTCGTGGAGACACATTAGGTGTATTCCAACTTGATGGTGGTCCGATGCGTTCGTTACTTCGTTCAATGAATCCTGACTCATTCGAGGACATCTCGGCTGTCTTGTCGCTCTATCGCCCAGGTCCCATGGGTGCTAATGCGCATAATGATTACGCGGATTACAAAAATAAGCGCAAGCCACAGGTTCCCATTCACCCTGACTTGGCTGAGGTTCTCTCCGAGATTCTTGGTGACACTTATGGACTAATCGTTTACCAAGAGCAAGTTATGGCAATCGCCCAGGCTGTTGCGGGTTACACACTCGGTCAAGCGGATTTACTTCGTCGAGCTATGGGTAAAAAGAAGGCCGAAATTCTCGAGAAGGAATATGTTCCTTTCGCTAAGGGAATGAACGAGCGCGGTTATTCCGATGATGCAATTAAAACTCTTTGGGAAAAACTAGTTCCTTTCTCGGATTACGCATTCAACAAGGCACACAGTGCCGGGTATGGTTTGGTTTCCTATTGGACTGCCTACCTAAAAGCGAATTACCCAGCCGAATATATGGCCGCACTTTTGACCAGCGTTAAGGACGATAAGGACAAATCGGCAATCTATCTAAATGAATGTCGACGAATGGGTATCAAGGTTCTGCCTCCTGATGTGAATGAATCCAACGCGGACTTCACTGCAATCGGTACTGACATTCGATTTGGTCTTGCCGCTGTGCGAAATGTCGGCGTGAACGTTGTTGAATCATTGAAGGTTAGCCGCCAAGAAAAAAGCCGCTTCACATCCTTTATCGACTTTTTGTCCAAAGTAGACATTCAAGTTTGTAATAAGCGAGTGATTGAATCACTGATAAAAGCCGGTGCCTTTGATTCGCTGGGTCACACTCGACGCGGTCTTAATGCCGTTCACATCGAGGCGCTTGATTCAGTCCTAGATACTAAACGCGCCGAGGCAATAGGTCAGTTCGATTTGTTTGGTGATGCCCAAGATCAACCTGAAGATTCAATCGGCGGTCTTGAACTCGTTATTTCATCTGATGAATGGGATAAGAAAACTCTGCTTGCACAAGAACGCGAAATGCTTGGGCTTTATGTCAGCGATCATCCGCTCTTTGGCCTTGAGCATGTTTTGGCGATTAATACCAGCATGGCAATTTCAGGCGTTGCTGAAAGCCCTTCAGGAAATGTTGTTACCCTAGGCGGGCTTATCAGCGAGGTGCAACTTAAAACTACGCGCAAATCTGGTGATCGCTGGGCCATTGTGGTTTTGGAAGATCTTGATGGTGTTGTCGAAGCGATTGTTTGGCCAAAAACTTTTGAAAAACTTTCTCATCTCCTAGTAGAGGATGCGATTGTTTCAATGAAGGTAAAGATCGATCGTCGGGATGAAGAAGAATCCAAAGTCGTTGTGCTAGATGTAAGTGTTATTGATACCACTTCGGCACGAACTGGACCGGTAGAGCTTTATATTCCTGAACGTCGAATCAGTGACTCGGTTATGGATTTGCTTCGCAGCATTCTGATGAATCACCCAGGAAATCGCGAAGTGCACCTAATTTTGGTTATGACTAACACGATGACTGCTATCGGACTTGGCGACAAGTTAAAAGTAAATGCCACCCCGGCCTTATTTGCTGATCTCAAAGCTTTGTTAGGTTCTACTTGCCTAGAAGCGCCCGTCTCAGGTCCAAACTAGTTAAGTCGTTAATCGGGTAGAATAAGCATGTGATTAGAACCCTAGATTTGCGAGGTGGCTCGCGCCGCTCGCTGGAATTGCGCGATGTAGTGCCTAGGGCTCAATTTGATTTGGATGCGGTCATCGAGCAGGTCCGACCAATTGTTGAAGACGTTCGTGCTCGTGGTTCAATCGCAGCCCAAGAATGGTCATTGCGTCACGATGGAGTAAGCCCAGAGTCAATCAGGGTGCCGGCCCAGGTAATTGCTCGCTCCCTTGAACAACTTGATCCAGATGTACGAATTAGTTTGTTAGAGGCAATCCGCAGAGTAAGAATTGTGCATGAACACCAGCGACGTGAACCGACCAAAGTTCAGGTCGCCCCTGGGGGAGTCGTTACCGAGCGCTGGGTTCCAATCGAGCGCGTAGGACTTTATGTCCCAGGTGGGCGTGCGGTGTATCCAAGTAGCGTGATTATGAATGTGGTTCCCGCGCAAATCGCTGGAGTGGAATCAATCGCAGTAGTTTCCCCACCACAAAAAGATCATGAGGGCTGGCCACACCCAACAATTTTGGCTGCCTGCGCGTTGCTTGGAATCGATGAAGTTTATGCAGTTGGTGGAGCTCAGGCAGTTGCGCTCATGGCATATGGCTGCTCAACTGCAAAGATTGATCCAGTGTCAATGGTTACTGGCCCGGGCAACATGTGGGTGACTGCAGCTAAGCGCCTTTTAAAAGGTCGCATTGGTATTGACTCAGAAGCCGGACCAACTGAAATTGCAATTTTGGCTGACGATAGTGCCAATCCAGAATTTGTTGCAGCTGACCTGATCTCACAAGCAGAACATGATGTTGTTGCCGCATCGGTTTTAGTTACCGACAGTTTGGAACTTGCCCAAAGTGTTCGTGAAAGTTTAGCAATTCAGGTTCCCAATGCCAAGCACAATGAACGTATCGCCACGGCATTAGGTGGGCAACAAAGCGCGATTGTCATTGTGGACGATCTGGAACAAGGTCTTGCAGTTGTTGATGCTTATGCGGCCGAACACCTGGAAATTCACACCCGTGACGCGTCGAATGTTGCGCTTCGAGTAAAAAACGCTGGCGCAATTTTTGTTGGTGATTGGTCTCCAGTGTCTCTGGGAGATTATGCGGCAGGCTCAAACCATGTTCTGCCAACTGGCGGTTGCGCATGCCACTCATCTGGTCTTTCTGTTCAAACCTTTTTACGAGGTCTGCACTATGTCGAGTATGACCAAGCGGCCTTGAACGAAATCGGACCGCATGTAATTACCTTGGCGAATGCTGAAGATCTACCAGGGCACGGTGTGGCTGTAGAAATTAGGCTTTCATGAGCCAGTTACCAATTCGCGATGACCTAGTGGGTCTCACTCCTTATGGAGCCCCACAGATTGACGTGCCGGTGCGCCTAAATGTGAATGAAAATCCATTTGCACCGTCACCTGCACTTGTGGATTCAATAACTCAAGCGGTTAAAGAAGTGGCTAGCTCACTTAACCGATACCCGGATCGCGATGCAGTGAAATTACGCGAAGTGATTGCCAGATTTATCTCGAGTGAGGCAGATGTGAGCGTCGGTTCACAAAACATCTGGCCAGCAAATGGCAGTAACGAAGTCATGCTGCAGCTGCTGCAATTATTTGGCGGACCCAAAAAGAAGTTGGTTACCTTCACGCCGACTTATTCAATGTATCCAGATTATTGTCGGGATACGTTTACTGAATTTATCGGTCTTAATCGCCGGGAAGACTTTTCGATTGATTCCGAGTTAATTGATGAAGCATTGGCAATGTCGCCAGACATCCTGTTATTCACCTCTCCAAATAATCCAACTGGAACAGTCTTAGACCAGCACATTATCGACTATGTGTTGACTAAATTTTCCGGAATGGTCATCATCGATGAGGCTTATGCAGAGTTTCGTCCAGTCTCACAGCGCAGTGCGATTGACTACGTCCTAGAAAATCCAAGAGTCATCGTTACTCGCACAATGAGCAAAGCGTTTTCATTCGCTGGAGTCCGTCTGGGTTATGCAGTTGCGCATGAATCTGTAGTTGCCGCGTGTCAGATTGTGCGTTTGCCTTACCACCTTTCATCCGTTACTCAAGCGGTCGCTATCGCAGCCTTCAATCATGCTGATGAACTTCTTGGTCATGTTGATCTACTTCGCAACGAGCGTGATGCTTTGGCAGATTGGCTTATGCAAGAGGGTTTTCAAGTTGCTAATAGCGCAGGAAATTTCTTGCTCTTTGGCACATTTGCCGATCGCCACGATATATGGAACCAGCTTGTTAACCAAGGGGTATTAATCCGCGAAACCGGTCCAGCAGGTTGGTTGCGAGTCAGTATTGGTACCCCTGCTGAAAATGAAATTTTCCGAAACGCAATATTGAAAGTCGATCTTTCCTAGATCGCGCTAAAAGAGAAGAGACACCAAATGGCACGCACAGCAAGAGTTGAACGGACAACTAAAGAAAGCAATGTCCTTGTCGATCTAAATCTTGACGGCACCGGCATCGTTGACGTAGAAACAGGTGTTGCATTTTTCGATCACATGTTGGCTCAGTTGGGTCGACATGGTGGGTTTGATTTGTATGTACGCACCAAAGGTGACATTGAAGTTGATTCACACCACACCGTTGAAGACACCTCACTAGCTTTTGGCCAAGCACTTCGTGAGGCATTAGGCGACAAGGTTGGCATCCGTCGCTTCGGTGATGCGTATGTGCCATTGGATGACACAGGATGTCAGGCTGCGGTTGACCTGTCGGGTCGTCCATACCTAGTGCACGAAGCGCCCCTTACCGTAGAACTTATTGGCACATTCGACACCACTTTGATTAAGCACATCTGGGAATCAATTGTTGCGGCTGCGCAAATTTGTATTCATGTGCGTGTGCTCAGTGGCAACAATGCTCATCACGTTGGGGAGGCTCAGTTCAAGGCAGTTGCTCGCGCACTTCGCGATGCCGTAGCTCTGGACAGTCGAGTCCTTGATGTGCCTTCGACTAAGGGAATTCTGTAGATAGTGACTGATGTTGTCATCCTGGACTACGGTTCTGGAAATCTGCGTTCCGCGCAAAAGGCTTTAGAGACCACTGGCGTTTCGGTAACTGTCACAAGTGATTTTGAGACTGCCCTAAATGCTGATGGTTTAGTAGTGCCTGGTGTTGGAGCATTCTCGGCTTGCATGGCTGGATTTAATTCGGTGCGCGGCGCACAGATTATCGAGCGTCGTCTTGCTGGCGGTAAAGCAGTACTTGGAATTTGCGTCGGTATGCAGATCCTGTTTGATTCCAGCACTGAACATCAAGACACTGATGTCGAACAAACTAACTGGAATGGAATCTCGCAATGGCCAGGTGTAGTCGAAAAACTACAAGCCCAAGTTTTGCCCCACATGGGTTGGAACACAGTAACAAGTCCTGAACAAAGCAAGATGTTCGCCGGGATTGAACATGAGCGGTTTTACTTTCTTCATACTTATGCCGCTACTAAATGGATTCTGAATCCCGAGGGCGCATTTCGCGCACCTCTTGTGACTTGGACAAATTACGAACAAGACTTTGTCTCAGCCGTTGAGAATGGTCCGCTTTGGGCAACTCAGTTCCATCCAGAAAAGTCTGGTCCGGCCGGATTGAGGCTGTTACAAAATTGGGTGGATACGCTATGAGTTCACAACTTGATAATTCAGTAGACATATCAATCGATAAAGATGGCGAGAAGCAGATGGATTCCTTAATACTTTTACCTGCAGTGGACGTGGCTCATGGCCAGGCTGTGCGCCTAGTTCAAGGTGAAGCTGATAGCGAAACGTCATTTGGCGATCCAATGTCAGCGGCTCTTGATTGGCAAAATGCCGGCGCTGACTGGATTCATCTAGTTGACCTAGATGCTGCCTTTGGCCGCGGAACAAATCGAGAACTATTGGCCGAGGTAGTTGGCCGACTTGATGTCAATGTTGAACTCTCGGGTGGAATTCGCGATGACGAATCATTGCGCGCTGCGCTTGCCACTGGTTGTCGTCGAGTAAATCTAGGTACCGCAGCTCTTGAAGATCCAGAATGGACTGCTCGAATAATTAGCGAGTTTGGCGATCGCATTGCAGTTGGACTTGATGTACGCGGTACAACTTTGGCGGCGCGTGGTTGGACCAAAGAGGGTGGCGACCTTTGGGAAACTCTTGAGCGTCTAGAAAGAGATGGCTGCTCGCGTTATGTCGTGACAGACGTCACCAAAGATGGCACTTTGCGTGGCCCAAATGTGGATCTTCTCAAGCAAATGTGCGAAAAGACTGACAAGCCAGTGATTGCGAGTGGTGGAATCTCCAGCCTTGATGACTTACGTGAATTGCGTGCCCTTACCGGCACTGGTGTTGAAGGTGCCATCGTGGGAAAGGCTCTTTATGCGGGGGCATTCACTTTGGTTGAAGCCATTGAAGTTGCTGGACCACAGAGGTAGTTATGTCTCTAGCCTTGCGAGTAATTCCATGCCTTGACGTCGACAACGGTCGGGTCGTTAAGGGTGTGAATTTCGCAAACCTGCGAGATGCTGGCGACCCAGTCGAACTCGCCCGAGCCTATGGCCAAGCAGGAGCAGACGAACTTGTTTTCCTAGACATTTCAGCAAGTAGTTCCAATCGTGAAACGACCCTTGAGATGGTTCGTCGGGCAGCCGATGAGATTTTCATCCCGCTCACAGTGGGCGGGGGAGTTCGTACACCCGAGGATGTTGATCGACTTCTGCGCAGTGGCGCGGACAAAGTTGGCATTAATACTGCGGGGCTAGCAAATCCAGATTTGATTAGCGAAGCTTCTCGTCGGTTTGGAAATCAATGCATCGTACTTTCAGTTGACGTTCGCAGAAGTGCCGAGGCAGCCAGTGGCTTTGAAGCCACAACGCACGGAGGTCGTCAAAGCAGTGGTCGCGATGCCCTTGAATGGATAGTCGAGGCAGTTGAACGCGGCGCAGGGGAAATCCTGCTGAACTCAATGGATGCCGATGGAACTAAAGCAGGCTTTGATATTGAATTAATTACTAAGGTTCGCGCGGCAGTTAATGTCCCAATCATTGCTAGCGGTGGTGCCGGAAAAGTTGAAGATTTCTATCCAGCAGTTCAAGCCGGCGCGAACGCGCTACTTGCCGCAAGTGTGTTCCACTTTGGCCAAATAACAATTGCCGAAGTTAAATCCGAACTTGCTAGCCACAATGTGGTTGTTCGCTAACTCGCTTCGAAAAAACTTAGACGTTAAGTTTCGTCTCATTAAAAGTAGCGATTTCTGAATCTTCGCCTGTTACCGTGACCTTGCAGGCTGTGCGACCATAACTTTTCAGCACTAGCTCGCCTATGTCACCTGTTACCAAAACTCCACCTGAAGTTTTAGATTTCTTGGCAATTATCTGATCGATTCGGTTACTCAAGGTGACCGCGACTTTGGCACGACGCCATAAAAGCGGTGCGGACGTCTTCAATCTTGACCAAAGTAGTTTTTCAAACTCAGGATCCAAGTCACGCGGTGCCCAATTCGGTCCCGCGCGCAACACATCTTCATGATGTACAAAAAACTCAAAAGTATTTGCAATCATGTCCACTGGCCCCAATGACATCGGATTCCAACGTGGCGCACCTTGGCGGATTAAGTCAACCAAATCGGCCCATGGCATAAGTTTTAGTTCTTCCATGACTCGGTTAGTGCGCGCAGCAATAGCAGGAATTATGATTCCCGCAGCAGCAGCTGGACGTCGCTCACGCAACACAATGTGGGCAGCAAGATCGGCAGTTTTCCAGTCACCACACAAGGTATCGTGATCTGGTCCGACCCGGTCCAAAAGTTCGCAAAGGTCTAGTCGTTCAGATTGTGCCCAGTTTGTGCGGTAAGTCATATCTAAATGCTACGGCTCATTGGGTAGTCCCGCAGTTCCACAGATGTGAAATTGACGGCAGAATAGAGCCATGTCCCAAGACGTCTCTGCATTCATCGATGGCCTAGTTTTCAATGACTCTGGACTGATACCAGTGGTCGTGCAGCAATTTGACACTAAAGAAGTTTTGATGGTGGCATGGATGAATAGTCAGGCTATCGAAATCACCCTTGTCTCTGGCGCGGCCACCTACTGGAGTCGAAGCCGTAACGAATTTTGGGTCAAAGGCCAAACATCGGGTCACACTCAGCGAGTGGTTGCTATGGCGAAAGATTGCGATCAAGACACTCTGCTATTAACCGTCGACCAGCAGGGCTGCGCTTGCCACACCGGAGATCGAACTTGTTTTGATGCCGCATTCATTGAAGTCGCGGAACAGTAGATGACAGCTATTCCAAATCAAGAAGCATTTCGCGAACTGGCAAAATCGCGTCGGGTAATTCCAGTGACTCGCACCCTGAGTGCTGATGGACAGACTGCTATTGGGCTTTATCGAAAGCTAGCAGGCGAGCGCGCAGGAACATTCCTCTTGGAGTCTGCAGAGCATGGAATGACTTGGTCTCGTTATTCGTTTATCGGAGTTGCTAGTTCAGCGATGCTTTCCGAGCAGGATGGTCAGGCGCACTGGTCAGGCAATGTGCCAGTAGGAGTGCCGCAGCTTGGTGATCCAATTTCTGCCTTACGTGAGACCTTGGATCTATTGCATACGCCAATGGTTAATGAAGGTGTCTCAACTCAAGAATTGCCGCCTCTTACTGGTGGTGTTGTGGGCTACCTAGGCTACGACATTGTGCGACGTTTCGAAAAGATTCCCGATTTAACGAGGGATTATTTGGGACTTCCAGAACTTGCCATGTTGGTTGCAACCGATTTGGCTGTTGTGGATCATGTCGATGAGACCGTCACTTTGATCGCAAATGCAATTAACTACGACAATTCATCTCAGCGAGTCGATGAGGCTTGGGCTGATGCAGTTCAACGCCTTGATGCAATGCAAGCAAGTTTGGCTAGCCCGGACATCGTTGAAGAGATATCTGTTGATGTGGAATCGTTGCCACAGATAACTAGGGAAACATCTAGCCACGATTACCAGGAGGCTGTTCTTGTTGCCCAAGAGCGAATTCGCTCTGGCGATGCATTCCAAATCGTTCTGTCTCAAAGATTTTCCACCCCGTGTGACGCGAGCGCTTTAGATGTTTATCGAGAACTTCGTATCTCGAATCCAAGCCCTTATATGTATCTGTTTCGCGTGCCAATTCAAACGGCGCCCGGTGAAGCATTGAGCGAGCAAGTTGCATTCGATCTAGTTGGCTCGAGCCCCGAGGCCTTAGTACGCCTAACGGCAGGCGAAGCGATGCTGCATCCAATTGCAGGCACTCGCCACCGCGGACAGACACCCCAACAAGATGAGGAATTGGCTGCGGATTTAATGGCCGACAAGAAAGAACGTGCAGAACACTTGATGTTGGTAGACCTTGGTCGCAATGACTTAGGGCGCGTGTGCTTACCTGGCACAGTAGATGTTGTTGATTTCATGAGCATCGAAAAATACAGTCACGTAATGCATATAGTTTCTACGGTTACCGGAACAGTTGATCCAAAATTAAGCGCTTTTGATCTATTGGCGGCAACCTTTCCAGCCGGAACTTTATCTGGAGCACCAAAACCAATGGCCATGTCCATCATTGAAGAACTAGAACCGTCAAGACGCGGTGTTTATGGCGGCTGTGTCGGGTACTTTGATTTCGCCGGAAATTTGGATACCGCCATCGCAATCCGCAGCGCAGTAATCAAAGATCAAGTTGCTTATGTCCAAGCCGGTGCTGGTGTTGTAGCAGATTCAATCCCAGCGAGTGAAGACGCTGAGTGCCAAGCTAAGGCTGCTGCAGTACTGAATGCAATCGGAAAAGCCCACGCAATAGCTTCCAGAAAATAGCGGTAGGTATGTTGCGCCGAATTCTATTCGTTCAGTTACTTCTTTCAGCATTAGTGCTTTTTGTCAGTGCTCGCCAATGGGCCAGAGTCACATACTTTGAGGCTGATTTTCCAACAGTGTCCTTAAGTTTGAGCGGACGGCAACTAGATCCACTACAAGCCGGTTTGGCTGTTGCAATTCTGACTGCTGCTCTGGGAATTATGGTCACTCGGAAAATCACTCGTCGGCTAATTGGGCTTTTCGTGTTCATTGCTGGTCTGGCTATTGCAGGGAATGCATTTGGGTTTGCAGATCCTGAAAACATCACTTCGACAATTGTTGATCAATTGAACACGGCCGTGGGTCGCCCAACGAATGAAAACTTTAGTGTTGTTTATTCGAGATGGTGGCTTGTCTCGATGACTGCAGGTCTGGTAATCGCAGCCTGTGGGTTTCTAGTGCTAGCTGCCAAACGGGTTGAAACACCGCTTACGAGTCGTTATGAACGAACACCAGAAACCGTAGATTCAAAGATTTCAGATTGGCATGCAATCGATCAGGGTATTGATCCAACAGAATAACTGGACTCATTGCTCTGTTAGTAATCAAACTCGGTAACATTTACTTGCAAGCAAAAATTATTTCGGATTGGGAGCCTGCAATGACACACGAAGAAGATAATCATGGCCAGACTTTGGCATCTTGGTCTGCGGTAATCGTAGCGATTTTAGGCTTTCTTGTTGGGTCCATTGGAGTTGTTATTGCTTCGCCCCCAACATTCTGGGTTGGCGTTGCCCTGCTTCCAGTGGCCGGACTTGTCGGCAAGGTCCTAGCGCTGATGGGATTCGGCGCTACCCAGAAATGATTTTGGCGCTTTATCACTGGGCGTAAACTAGTAACACATACCAACCAAGGTGGCTTCGCGTGGAAACAGTTTTGGACTCCATCATTCAAGGAGTGCGCCTTGACCTTGCCGAACGCCAATTGCACACGAGTCTGAGCCAACTAAAAGAGCGCATCTCGCTTATTGCCCCAGCTTTACCTGCTGCCGATATTTTGGCGGCGCGTCCATTTAGTGTGATCTCCGAGGTCAAGCGCGCCAGTCCAAGTAAAGGTGAATTAGCAACAATTACTGACCCGGCACTTTTGGCCAGCCAATATGTTGCAGGTGGCGCCCAGATTATTAGTGTGCTCACTGAGGAGCGTCGGTTCAACGGCTCACTTCAAGATTTAGATGCGGTCCGCGCGAATGTGGCAGTGCCTGTCCTTCGAAAAGATTTTATGGTCGAAGAGTTTCAATTCTGGGAAGCACGTGCGCACGGAGCAGATGTAATCTTGCTGATCGTTGCAGGTCTGGATGATTCACAATTGCGTGACTTCAATGACTTAGCGTTGAATCTGGGTATGTCAGTACTCGTTGAGATCCATGACGAAGCTGAATTGGAAAGAGCTTTGAAAATTTCCCCCAAGTTACTTGGCGTAAATGCTCGAAACTTAAAGACATTAGCTGTCGATTTAGCAACATGTGAAAGGATTTTGCCTCTCATTCCCAAGGATATTGTGGCTGTTGCAGAATCTGGAATTGCTGATGTTTTCGAAGTTGAGCGCATGGTTGCTGCTGGGGCTAGAGCGGTATTAGTAGGAGAGGCACTCGTCACAGGTGGTGAACCTGAGCAAACTGTCCGACAATGGACTGAGGCTGGAACGCAAGCACGCAACTTATTTCTGAAGGATGGTTCATCATGACCGCACTGAATGACGCAAATCTCGCAGATCTGTTGTTCCCAGACGCAAGTGGGCACTTCGGACAATTTGGTGGACGCTTTGTCCCCGAAGCGTTGATGGCTGCCCTAGATGAATTGGATGCGGCTTTTCGCGCATCTAAAACCGATCCAGTTTTCATTGCCGAATTGGCAGATCTGCAAAAAAATTACACCGGTCGCCCAAGTCCAATAACTGTTGCGACAAGATTTTCCCAACATGCTGGCGGCGCAACCATTTTGCTAAAGCGTGAAGATTTAAACCACACAGGCTCACACAAAATTAATAATGTTTTAGGTCAAGCATTACTAACCCAGCGAATGGGCAAAAAGCGGGTCATTGCAGAAACTGGCGCAGGCCAGCATGGCGTTGCCACCGCAACTGCAGCAGCTCTACTTGGTCTTGAGTGTGTGGTCTACATGGGCGAAGAAGACACAAAGCGCCAAGCGCTCAATGTTGCCCGCATGCGTTTGCTTGGCGCCGAAGTTGTACCGGTAACCATTGGTAGCCGCACCCTAAAAGATGCCATCAATGAAGCCATGCGCGATTGGGTTGCCAACGTTGATACAACTCACTACCTACTTGGTACTGTTGCTGGTCCGGCACCATTTCCGGAAATGGTTCGCGACTTTCACAGAATCATCGGCGACGAATCCCGCATCGAAATGCTTGAGCGTTTTGGTCAATTGCCTGATGCAGTTGTTGCGTGTGTTGGCGGTGGCTCAAATGCAATTGGTATTTTCACAGCCTTCCTTGGCGATGAGAATGTTCGCCTTTTCGGATTTGAAGCTGGCGGTGACGGTGTTGAAACTGGTCGCCATGCCGCCACGATTTCTGGTGGAGCAGTTGGAGTTCTGCATGGAACTCGCTCGTTCGTCTTGCAGGATGAAGATGGACAAACAGTTGAGAGCCATTCCATAAGTGCTGGCCTTGATTACCCAGGTGTTGGTCCAGAGCACGCATTTTTATCTGAAATCGGGCGAGCCGAGTATCGCCCTGTCACTGATACCGAAGCCATGAATGCTCTCAAACTCTTATGCGAAACTGAAGGCATCATTCCGGCAATTGAGACTGCGCATGCTCTTCACGGCGCAATTCAAGTTGGCCGTGAATTGGGCGAAGGGGCATTGATTTTGGTGAACTGTTCAGGTCGTGGCGATAAAGATGTCGAAACTGCTGCCCGTTGGTTTGCCATGAATGGTGAAAAAGCATGAGTTTGATCCACGAAGTGTTTGCCAAAGCCAAGAATGAAAATCGTGCCGCATTAATTGGTTATCTACCTGCTGGATTTCCAACTGCTGCGGGCGCAGTCGAATGCATCACGGCAATGGTCGAAGGTGGAGTAGACATTGTTGAAATTGGTCTTCCTTACACGGACCCAGTCATGGACGGTCCAACAATTCAAGCCGCCGTTGACATCGCGCTTGCGGGTGGCACAAAAATCTCGACAGTCTTGGACACAGTTCGCCAAATTAGCGCTCTAGGCGTACCAACTTTGGTTATGTCTTACTGGAATCCAATTGAACGATTTGGCGTTGAAAAATTTGCCGCTGACTTCAAATCAGTTGGTGGTGCAGGAGTTATTGCTGCAGATTTAACTCCCGAAGAAGCCGGGCCTTGGATAGCAGCCACTGATTCCCAAGATGTTGATCGGGTATTTCTAGTCGCCCTATCAAGCACTGATGCAAGAATCGCTAAAGTCGCCGACATCACCAGTGGATTTGTGTATGCCGGAGCGGTCATGGGTGTCACCGGGGCACGAAGTTCTGTTTCTGATCAAGTCCGCGGGCTAGTCGATCGTACTAAGGCACATACTGATCTGCCAGTAGCGGTTGGTCTTGGAGTTTCCACTCCCGAGCAAGCACACGAAATCGCACAGTATGCAGATGGAGTAATCGTGGGAAGTGCGTTTGTAAATGCAATTAACGCTGGGGGAGCAGATGCTGCTCGGGAATTGGCGAAGTCATTGGCTTCTGGATTGGCAAGGGTATAGGTAATGAAAAGAATATTGGGCAACCCACTAGTTGGAACTTTATTTCGCGTAATTTTGGCTTTCGTTTTTCTATATGCCGGCGGAGTAAAACTCATTGAAGACCATGGTGCCAGAGATGCAATCATGGCCTACCGATTAATCCCACCATCCTTTGCTCCGGTACTCGGCTACGTGTTACCTCTTGTCGAGATTGGTCTTGGCTTGCTGTTGCTAGTTGGCTTATTCGTTAAAGAAGCCGGCTTGGCATCGGCAATTATTATGTTCCTTTTCATCATTGGCATTGCCAGCGTTTGGATTCGCGGTTACAGCATTGACTGTGGTTGTTTTGGTGGCGGAGGAGATATAAGCCCTGAAGGTAGGTCGGCAAGGTACGCTATAGAAATAGTTCGGGACGCAGTTTTCACTTTGATGGGTTTTTGGCTCTATCGTTGGCCAAGTACCCTCATTGCACTAGAGAAGTAACCGCTCGGGCATACTCGTAAAAGCAATTCGACTACTCACGGAGAAATCATGGCTAAAGACAATACAGGCGCAAAAGATGCACGCAACGCAGCCGCAGCTGCCCGAGCAGAGGCAAAGGCCACTGAACAAGCACGCGATCGCAAGGTCAGAATTATTGGCGGGTTAGTTGTTCTGGTGGTTATGGGCGGACTGCTTGCTATTCCTCTTATTGCCGGAAAGAACAAGGGCCCAGACACTAATGCATCAGCTGCAGTTCCAACTGGTGTCACAAAAGATACCTATGGGGTAAAGATTGGCTCGGCTTGGAGCGCACCAAATGCTGACAAGATTCCGTTGCTTCAAATTTGGGAAGACTTTCAGTGCCCCGCATGTGCTCAGCTAGAAGTTAATTCTGGTGAAGCAATCAACAAGCTAGTTGATGACGGTGCTGTGCGCCTTGAATTGCGCCCGACGATTTTCCTTGACGATAAATTAAGTGGCCAAAACATGGCTGCTGGAAATCCAGATTCATCCAAAGTCACGACAATGGCATTTGGTTGCGCAGTAGATGCGGGTAAGGGTAAAGACTTCCACCGCACAGTGTTCGCTAATCAGCCAAAAACTGAAGGTGACGGGTTCAGTATTGGTTTGCTCACGCAGGTAGCCCAATCGACCGGAATAACTGGCACGGCGTTAACTACATTCAATGAGTGTTTAGCCAGCAAGAAATATGAAGGTTGGGTGAATAACTCATACGATCGTTTCTCCAAAGAAGGTGTGACTTCGACTCCATCCGGGATTCTAAATGGTAAAGAACTAACTGGAGAAGAACTTTTCACTCCAGAGACGTTAACCAAGCTGGTTCTTGCTGCTGGCAAGTCGAGTAAGTAGTTGATTGGTCACTAATGACCAACATCTTCGCTTACATTCCAAGCCCTAGCCATGGGGTTTGGAATCTTGGTCCAATTCCCATCAGGGCGTATGCATTCATCATCCTGGCCGCTATTAGTGTGGCTATCTGGTTGGGCAATCGTCGCTGGATCGAGCGCGGTGGCATTAACGGTCAAGTCGCCGACGTGGCAATGTGGGCGGTTCCATTCGGGGTGCTTGGTGGCAGGATTTATCACGTCCTGACTGATTGGGGAACCTACTTTGGTCCGGGTGGCCGAGGGTTGCTCGCAACTTTTCGCATCTGGGATGGTGGCTTAGGTATCTGGGGCGCTGTGGCATTGGGTGCACTAGGTGCTTACATTGGTTGCGCTCGGGCAGGAATGGCTTTCACGCCGTTTGCTGATGCGCTTGCTCCTGGGATTGTTTTTGCCCAAGCAATTGGTCGTTGGGGCAATTGGTTTAATCAAGAATTATTTGGCAAGCCAACTAATTCCCCTTGGGGTCTGCAGATTGATCCGGCAAATCGGCCTGCGGGATTGGCCGATGTAGCCACGTATCACCCAACTTTTCTTTATGAATCTCTGGCCTGTGTGGCTATTGGTTTTGCATTGTTGTGGGCAGATAAGAAGTTCACCCTTGGTCACGGTCGAGTTTTTGCCCTGTATGGAGCTTTGTACTGCAGTGCGCGCGGCCTGATTGAGACCATGCGCATTGATGAAGCCACAAAAATTCTGGGTATTCGAATAAATGTCTTCACCGCCATAATTCTTGGAATTCTGGCATTGCGTTATTTGGTTCATACATCAGAGCGTTTTGTTGGCCGTGAACTCTTAGTAGATGGTCGTTATGCTCCCGCTGGGTACATTGCACCAGTGCCAAGCGTGCAAGAAGAGCAAGAAGAGCAAGAAGAGCAAGAAGAGCAAGAAGAGCAAGAAGAGCGAGAAGAGCAAGATCAGCTAGTTGTTATTGGTGAAGTCGAAGCTGCTGCTGAAGTTGAGCCTGATTCGTTTACTGAATTAATTGCAGAGTTAGAGCCGGATGTCTTTCCCGAACCAATTTCAGCGCCAGTTTCGCAAGTTGATTCATCAGTTGAATCCGATTTCACTGGCGCAGTGGATGAAATTGCAATCCAAGAAGCAGCAACTGATGCTCTCAAACCCCGAGGCCGACGCGCCAGACCTAAAGGTTTCAAATACTAAATCGCGCTAAATCTGCAAAAAGTGTGCAATTACTCTCCCCAAAGCCGAAGTTCTGGCATTAGGGTAGACTTTCAACCTCAAGGGCCAGCGTCGTCCCTATCAGCAATTACTAGTAATAGGTAGACGACAGGAGTTTCAATGGGATCATCATTATGGTCAACCACTCCGCCTGCACAAGGGCTTTACGATCCAACTCAAGAACATGATGCCTGTGGCGTGGCTTGGGTTGCCACCCTAACTGGCGAAAAGCGTCATGACATTGTTGCCAAGGCCTTAACTGCTCTTGTCAATCTTGATCACCGCGGCGCTAGTGGCGCTGAGATTAACTCTGGCGACGGCGCTGGCATCCTGACCCAGGTCCCTGACGAATTTTTCCGCGCTGTAGTGGATTTTGAACTTCCCAATTTTGATAGTTACGCAATGGGCATGGCATTTTTCCCAACGGATACTCAGGCACGCGAAGTTGCTAAGCGCAACATAGAACAGATTGCTGACCAAGAAGGTTTAATCATTCTGGGCTGGAGAATTGTTCCGATTGATGCCAGCGAAGTTGGCCCAACTGCAACAAGTGTGATGCCACATTTCGAGCAATTGTTTGTTCGTTCCAAGACAAACGAAACAGGACTGATCCTTGATCGACGTGCCTTTGTCCTGCGTAAGCGCGCTGAGCATGAATCCCTTGTTTACTTCCCATCACTTTCTGCTCGAACCACGGTTTACAAGGGAATGCTTACCACTACCCAACTTGAACCATTTTTCCCGGATCTTTCTGATGAGCGATTTAAGAGTGCGCTGGGATTAGTTCATAGCCGTTTCTCTACAAATACCTTCCCATCATGGCCACTGGCTCACCCGTATCGTTTCATTGCCCATAATGGTGAAATCAACACAGTGCGCGGAAACCGAAATTGGATTAAGACTCGCGAATCCCAGTTGCAGACTGACGCATTCGAAGGCGATCTCAATCGTATTTTCCCGATTTGTTCACCATCTGGTAGCGATTCAGCTTCCCTTGACGAAGTTTTGGAATTGCTCCACCTTGGTGGTCGTAGCCTTCCGCACGCAGTATTGATGTTGGTTCCGGAGGCATGGGAAAACCATGACGAGATGGATCCAAATCTTCGTGCCTTTTACCAATATCACGCCTCATTAACGGAACCATGGGATGGCCCAGCCAATATCTCATTCACTGATGGCAATGTGATCGGATCCGTTCTTGATCGCAATGGTCTTCGCCCTGGCCGTTTTTGGGTTACTGACGATGGTCTTGTTGTACTTGGATCTGAATCAGGCGTTCTTGACCTTGATCCAGCAACCATTGTTCGCAAGGGTCGCCTACAGCCAGGTCGCATGTTCTTGATTGACCTGGAAAAGGGTCGAATTATTGAAGATGAAGAAATCAAGCAAGAGCTTGCCTCTGCGGCTCCGTATGCAAAGTGGCTTGAAGAGGGTCAGGTACACCTAGAAGATTTACCAGATCGCGAACACATTGTGCACCCACACAAGTCGGTAGTCAGGCGTCAGCAAGTATTTGGTTATACCGAAGAAGAACTGCGCATCTTGGTTGCGCCAATGGCAAAAGCCGGTCTTGAGGCTCTTGGTTCAATGGGAACTGACACGCCAATTGCGGTCCTAAGCACGCGCCCTAGATTGCTATTCGACTACTTCACTCAACTGTTTGCACAAGTTACGAATCCACCTCTGGATGCAATCCGTGAGGAACTAGTTACCTCACTATCAACCACGGCTGGTCCTGAAGTAAATCTTCTTTCGGCAACACCAGAACATTGCCGTCAATTGACTTTGTCATTTCCGGTAATCGACAACGATGAACTTGCAAAGATTATTCACATCAACGTGGATGGCCATCAGCCAGGTCTGGCAGCAGCCAAGGTCAAGGCGCTTTATGAAGTTGCTGGCGGTCATCAGGCGTTAAAAGCTCGTATTGACGCAATCTGCCAAGAAGTCTCAGCAGAGGTCGAAAAAGGCATTCGCTTCATCGTGCTTTCAGATCGCGATTCTTCAAGCGATCTTGCCCCAATTCCATCTTTATTAATTACTTCTGCTGTTCATCATCACTTGATTCGCGAGAAGCGCCGAACAGAAGTGGGCTTAATCGTCGAAGCCGGAGATGTGCGTGAAGTTCATCACGTGGCTTTGCTAGTTGGTTTTGGTGCCGCAGCAGTCAATCCTTATCTTGCAATGGAATCGGTTGAAGATTTGGTCCGACAGGGGATTGTTACTGGAGTAACTGCCGAAAAGGCTGTTCGCAACCTGGTTAAGGCATTGGGTAAGGGTTTGCTCAAGGTCATGAGCAAGATGGGTATTTCTACCGTTTCTTCATACCGTGGCGCTCAGGTCTTTGAGGCGCTTGGTCTTTCCCAAGAGCTCGTAGATGCCTATTTCACTGGAACAGTTTCGCGTATGGGCGGAATCGGCCTTGATGTTATTGCCCAAGAAATTGAAATGCGTCACGAACATGCTTACCCAGCATCAGGTATTTCACCTGCACATAGAACTTTGACAATTGGCGGCGAATACCAGTGGCGTCGCGAAGGCGAACCACACGTATTTAATCCCGAGACAATTTTCCGTTTGCAACATTCGACCCGTGAAGGTCGTTATGAAATCTTCAAGCAGTACACCGATCAAGTAAACGGCCAATCCAAGCAACTGATGACTCTTCGCGGATTGTTCGAACTCAACACGTCCCTGCGTCCTGCTATTTCAATTGATGAAGTTGAGCCAAGCGAAGACATCGTTCGTCGTTTTTCAACTGGCGCGATGTCCTACGGTTCAATCAGTGCAGAAGCCCACGAAACATTAGCGATTGCAATGAACCGCCTAGGCGCCAAGAGCAACACTGGTGAAGGCGGCGAGGATGCTGAGCGTTGGATTCCTGATGCCAATGGTGATTCCCGTCGCTCGGCAATTAAGCAAGTAGCCTCAGGCCGTTTCGGCGTAACTAGCGAGTACTTGGTTAACGCTGATGACATTCAAATCAAGATGGCTCAGGGTGCAAAGCCTGGCGAAGGTGGCCAACTTCCAGGTCACAAGGTTTATCCGTGGATTGCCAAGACTCGTCACTCAACTGCCGGTGTTGGTCTAATTTCACCTCCGCCCCATCACGATATTTATTCAATTGAAGATCTCGCGCAATTGATTCACGACCTAAAGAACTCCAACCCACAGGCACGCGTGCATGTGAAGTTAGTTTCTGAAATGGGTGTCGGAACTGTTGCTGCCGGTGTGTCAAAGGCTCATGCTGATGTCGTCTTGATCTCCGGTCATGATGGCGGAACTGGTGCCTCGCCGCTAACTAGCCTTAAGCACGCAGGTGGACCTTGGGAGCTCGGTCTTGCTGAGACTCAACAGACTTTGCTACTCAACGGTCTGCGCGATCGCATTGTGGTTCAAGCCGATGGCCAGCTAAAGACTGGCCGCGATGTCGTAATCGCAGCCCTTCTTGGTGCTGAAGAGTTTGGTTTCGCAACTGCGCCACTTGTAGTTATGGGTTGCGTAATGATGCGTGTTTGCCATCTCGATACTTGCCCTGTTGGTGTTGCAACTCAGAATCCAGTCCTTCGTGAAAAGTTCAGCGGACAGGCAGATCACGTAGTTAACTTCTTCCGCTTCATCGCCGAAGAAGTTCGCGAACTTCTTGCCGAACTTGGTTTCAAAAATCTTGATGATGCAATTGGGCATAGTGAGTACATAAACACAGTTGCTGCAGTCAACCATTGGAAGGCACAGGGTCTGGATCTTTCTGGAATTCTTTACCGTCCAGAACTGCCTGAAGGTGCTTCACTTCGCGCAATCACAACTCAAGATCATGGTTTGAGTCGTGCTTTGGATAATGAACTTATCGAAATCTGTAAGCCAGCTATTGAATCTGGTCAACCAGTTCGCGCACAGTTGAACGTTCGAAACGTTAATCGCACAGTAGGAACCATGCTGGGCTCTGCTGTTACCCGCAAGTGGGGCGGCAAGGGACTTCCTGAAGGAACAATTGACCTGCTACTTACTGGTTCTGCTGGTCAGTCATTTGGTGCGTTCCTGCCTGCCGGAATCACACTTCGTCTTGAAGGTGATAGCAATGACTACGTAGGCAAGGGCCTTTCAGGCGGTCGAATTATTGTTCGTCCGATTGCTGATGCCAAGTTCAATGCTCAAGAAAACATCATCGCTGGAAATGTGATCGCCTATGGCGCAACTTCAGGCAAGATTTTCCTTCGCGGAATGGTGGGCGAGCGCTTCTGTGTTCGTAACTCCGGGGCGACTGCCATTGTTGAAGGTATCGGTGATCACGGTTGCGAGTACATGACTGGCGGTCGGGTAGTAGTGCTAGGTCAAACTGGACGTAACTTTGCCGCTGGAATGAGTGGCGGTATCGCTTATCTACTAGATGCCAATACATCGCGCATCAACCGTGACATGGTCAACATCGAGGAGCTTGACGGTGAAGATCTAGAGTTTCTTGGCGCAATCATCGGCGAACACTTCAGTGAAACTGATTCTGACGTGGCAAAGAGCCTGCTTTCAGATTGGCCAGCAAATGCGAAAAGATTTACTAAGGTCATGCCAAGTGACTTCCGTCGCGTGCTTGATGCTCAGGCTCGCGCAACTGCCGAAGGTCGCGATCCGATCGAAGCAGTAATGGAGGCCGCTCGTGTCTAAAAAGGATGTGATGTGAAATGGGAGATCCACGCGGATTTTTAACCACTGGACGCAATCTGCCAACTAGACGACCAGTTGATGTGCGTATCAAGGACTGGAAAGAGGTCTACAACGAATTTGGTACTAGTGAACTTGTTTCACAGGCCGGTCGTTGTATGGACTGTGGCATTCCGTTTTGCCACAATGGTTGCCCGCTAGGCAATCTAATTCCTGAATGGAATGAATTAGTTTTCCGTCAAGACTGGGAAGAAGCCTCAGCACGTCTGCATGCAACTAACAACTTCCCAGAATTTACTGGTCGACTTTGCCCAGCCCCTTGTGAAACTGCATGTGTGGTTGGTATCTCTGGTGATCCAGTAACTATCAAGCAGGTTGAAGTTTCTATTATTGACCGTGCGTGGGATGAAGGTTTTGTCGAGCCAGAAACTCCAGATCGCTTAACGGGTAAAACTGTTGCGGTTATTGGTTCTGGTCCCGCAGGATTAGCCGCAGCACAACAGCTTGCTCGCGCAGGTCACACAGTTGCTGTTTACGAACGTGCCGATCGTATCGGTGGACTTTTGCGATACGGAATTCCAGAATTCAAAATGGAAAAGCGCCACATCGATCGTCGTCTTGAGCAGATGGAAGCCGAAGGCGTAATCTTTCGCACCAGCGTTGAAGTCGGCACTGACATCTCTGTCCAAGATTTGCGTGACCGCTACGACGCTGTGGTTGTGGCAGTGGGAGCGACTGCATGGCGCGACCTTGATGTTCCTGGCCGTGAACTTCCAGGTATCTTCCAAGCGATGGAATATTTGCCTGGTGCAAACCGCGTTCAACTCGGCGACATGGAAAAGGCGCCAATTGAAGTTGCTGGCCAACATGTAATCGTTATCGGTGGTGGCGACACTGGCGCTGACTGCTTAGGTACTGCAATTCGTCAGGGTGCCGCATCGATTACCCAGTTGGAAATCATGCCAACTCCACCAGATACTCGACCAGGCAGTGCGCCTTGGCCGACCTACCCAATGGTTTACCGGGTTTCAAGTGCACATGAAGAAGGTGGCACACGTGAGTTTGCCGTTTCTACTCAGCGCTTTATTGGAACGGACAAGGTCGAGGGTATCGAACTTGTAAATGTTGAATTTAAAGATGGCAAATTCGAGCCAGTTGCTGGCTCAGAGCGAATTCTGCCGGCAGATGCTGTTTTCTTGGCGATGGGCTTCGTTGGTCCCGAGCGTGGCGCTTTGGTCGATCAGTTCGGTTTCGACCTAGATCCTCGAGGCAACATAGCTCGTGATGAGTCTTATCTAACAAATGTCCCAGGGGTGTTTGTTGCCGGTGATGCAGGACGCGGTCAGTCACTAATTGTTTGGGCGATTGCTGAAGGTCGCGCGGCTGCCTCGCATGTTGATGCATTCTTAACGGGCTCAACAAATCTTCCCGCACCAATTTCACCTTCTGCGCGACCGCTAGTCATCTAATCTTGCCTGTGTCACTAGGACACAAGTGAGGCGAGTGCGACTACGGTTAGTAGAGGTAAAAGAGTTTCACATAAGGGTTCGTAAATAGATAGGGAAATCTCGTGCGTCGAGCGAAGATCGTTTGTACTTTAGGTCCAGCAACTTCAACTCCAGAGTCAATGAAGGCTTTAGTTGAAGCAGGTATGGATGTTGCTCGACTAAATATGTCTCATGGTGATTACAACGATCATGCGACTTCTTATGAATTAGTGCGAAGTGCTGCCGCAGCCGCTGGGCGCGGAGTGGGAATCTTGGCCGACCTTCAGGGTCCAAAGATCCGCCTTGCTCGTTTTGCTAGTGGGCCAGTGGATGTAGCCGTTGGCGATAAATTCACCATCACAATTGAAGATGTCCCCGGCGACAAAGATATCTGTGGCACTACCTACAAAGGCCTGCCTGGTGACTGTAAGCCTGGCGATCGCATTTTGATTGATGATGGCAAGGTTGGTCTAGAAGTAACTGAAGTTACTGCGACCACCGTTGTTACTAAGGTGACCGAAGCTGGAACCTTGAGCAACAACAAGGGAATTAACCTTCCTGGCGTTGCGGTTAGCGTACCTGCACTTTCTGAAAAAGACATGGACGATCTGCGTTGGGC
>VFKC01000117.1 GCA_009885745.1 Actinomycetota bacterium | reverse complement strand
GGGGAACAAGCGATAAGGATAAGAGTTACGCGCAGGCCGTGGCTCGACACACTGGATTGAGCAGTATCACCCAAATTCCATACGATCGAGTGCTGGCTCGTAAGGCAAGTTCTTTAGGTCAGGCAATTTGCTTCATCGAACCTAAGAGCAAAATTGCTACTGGTTATGCAGAACTAAATGAATCGCTAAACCGTGATGACACTGGTGAAAAGGCACAATCGCGATTGGCGCGCATTGTCACTAGAACTCAGCGTGCTGCTTGATTACTTAAGCAGCGACTGAATGCGCTTGATGCCTTCGATGAGGTCCGCATCGCCTAGCGCATAGGAAAGTCGAATGTAGCCAGGGGTCCCGAATGCTTCACCCGGAACAACAGCAACTTCAACTTCATCCAGAATCAAGGCTGACAATTCCGCAGACGTTGTTGGTGTCTTGCCTTTGATCTCGCGACCAAGGACACCCTTTACTGATGGGTACACATAAAAAGCACCTTCAGGAGTTGGGCAAGTAATGCCATCAATCTCATTAAGCATGCTGGTAATCAAAAGGCGACGACGATCGAAAGCAATCTTCATCTCATCAACTGCGCTGAGGTCTCCTGAAACTGCAGCAAGGGCGGCAATCTGAGAAACGTTGGCGACATTTGAAGTGGCATGTGATTGCAAGTTAGTCGCCGCTTTGATGATGTCATTTGGACCAATCATCCAGCCAGCACGCCAACCAGTCATCGCATAGGTCTTTGCAACTCCATTGACCACAATGCACTTGTCGGCTAATTCTGGAACCAAAGTTGGCATTGATGAAAATACTGCATCACCATAAACAAGATGTTCGTAAATCTCATCGGTGACAACCCAGAGACCTTTTTCCACGGCCCACTGACCAATAGCTTCAACTTCGGCAGGGGAGTAAACCGCGCCAGTTGGATTACTTGGCGAGACAAAAACTAAAACTTTTGTTTTTGCAGTTAGCGATTGTTCCAGTTGAGCAATCGAAGTGCGGAAGCCAGTTGACTCGTCAGTCATGACTACAACTGGCACGCCACCAGCAAGTGAAATGGATTCTGGATATGTAGTCCAGTAAGGAGCGGGTAGGAGTACTTCATCGCCTGGATCTAGCAAAGTTGCGAAGGCGTTGTACAAAGCCTGCTTGCCACCGTTAGTGACAAGGACTTGGCTTGGATCAATTTCGTAACCGGAGTCACGCAGAGTCTTGGCTGCAATCGCTGACTTCAATTCGGGCAGACCACCTGCTGGTGTGTAGCGGTGCCACTTTGGGTCGCGGCAAGCAGCAACGGCAGCTTCAACGATGTAATCAGGGGTCGGGAAGTCTGGTTCGCCGGCGCCAAATCCAATAACTGGACGCCCAGCGGCTTTAAGTGCTTTGGCTTTAGCGTCAACAGCGAGAGTGGCGGATTCGGCAATGGCCCCGATTCGGGCAGAAATTCTTGGTCTATTCACTTGTAAAGTATCGCCTATAGGTGAATGAGTCGCGCGAGCAGGGTGAAAAACCGCGGTTTTCATCCCAAGGATTTGTGGACTAGTATTGACAAACCGACATGATTCTTAGTCTGCGCTAGCGTGCCTAGAAATAGGTTAGTAAGCCATTAAGGATTTTGCCAAAGGGTCGTGGCTCAACTGGTAGAGCACCGGTCTCCAAAACCGGCGGTTGGGGGTTCAAGTCCCTCCGGCCCTGCAAGAGTTACGAACTTATGTTTGCAACTTGCAGTAAGACAGAACGAGTGTTGAGCATGAAAGTGCCTGACAGAAATCAAGACCAAGTCAATACTTAAAATGTAAGCCTACGAAGGGGAGTAAAGAACATGAGTGAAACAATCACAGCTCGATTAGGTTTTTTCGGTCGTGTATTACTTTTCTTCCGTCAGGTAATTGCTGAACTGCGCAAGGTCGTATGGCCAACTCGCGAACAGCTTGCTACTTACACCCTTGTCGTGATGGTTTTTGTGATCATCATGGCTTTGTTGGTTTCAGTATTTGATCTTGGATTCACCAAAATCGTTCTACAGATTTTCGGCTAGACCAACAGTAAGTAGTAGAAGGACACATAGAGTGACTGATTCCCCGTTTCTAGAAGCAGCTGCGCCTGCTGATGACAGCGTTATCGATGCTGACATCGAAGCAACAGAGGTGCCCGCTGACAATGAGAGCGCCCAAAACCAGGTTGGTTCTGACTGGAATGGCTCTGTAGATGTAGATGTTGATGGCCAGGTTGATTCTGATGATTCAGATGATGCCAAGGTTGGCGAATTTGATTTAACGCAAGTTATCGAAGCAGAACTTGCTGGCGATCAGGCTGATGTCGAAGAAACTGAACTTGAAGAAGCAGCAGACGAAATTGATGATCCGATCGCAGCATTCCGTGCGCGCCTTGAGTCACAAATTGGCGATTGGTTTGTATTGCATTCCTACGCAGGTTTTGAAAACCGCGTAAAGCAGAATCTGGAAACTCGTGCAGTCTCGCTAAACATGGAGGACTACATCTTTGAAGTGGCTGTGCCGCAAGAAGATGTTACTGAAATCAAAAATGGTGTGCGTAAGCAAATCAAGCGCAACAAATTCCCAGGATATGTTTTGGTCCGGATGGATCTAACCGATGAAACTAGCGAGGCATGGGGCGTAGTTCGGCACACTCCAGGTGTTACTGGTTTCGTAGGTCAAGGTCACAACCCAGCGCCACTTTCAATTGACGAAGCATTCGACATGCTTCGCCCAGCAGTAGAAAAGCCAATCGCAACTGTGGCTAACTCTGGTGGTAAAGCAGGTAAGGGTGACGGTGCACTTGGTGCGGCCGCACCTAAGTTGGACATTGACCTGTCCGTTGGTGACTCTGTCACTGTCGTTGATGGTCCGTTCGCTTCACTGCACGCAACGATTTCCGAGATCAACTTGGATGGTCAAAAGGTTGTGGGTCTCGTAGAGATCTTCGGCCGAGAGACTCCTGTGGAACTGGGCTTCAACCAGATTCACAAGAACTAAGACACAACAAAGAAAAAGGACGCGAGAGACATGGCCCCAAAGAAAAAGGTCACCGGTCTGATCAAGCTACAGATCAAGGCTGGTGAAGCTAACCCTGCACCACCCGTTGGTCCGGCACTAGGTCAACACGGTGTAAGCATCATGGACTTCTGCAAGGCGTACAACGCCGAGACAGAAAGTCAGCGCGGACAGGTGGTTCCTGTTGAGATTACGGTCTACGAAGATCGTTCTTTCAGCTTTATCACCAAGACGCCTCCTGCAGCACGTTTGATCCTCAAGGCCGCTGGCGTTGAAAAAGGTTCAGGCGTTCCGCACACTAACAAGGTAGCCAACATCACTAAAGATCAGGTTCGCGAAATTGCGACAACCAAAATGGTTGATCTGAACGCCAATGATGTTGATGCCGCGATGAAGATCATCGAAGGTACTGCTCGTTCCATGGGTATCACTGTTAGTTAATTATCAATTAGTGGGAGAACCAACTTCAGGTTCCTACCACGAACTCCACAGACTAGAAGGAGCAAGAAATGAAGCACGGTAAGGCTTATAACAAAGCAGCGGCCACGATTGATAAAGATGCAATCTACAGTCCACTAGCTGCAACCCGTCTGGCTAAAGCTGGCGCCACAAGCACCAAGTTTGACCAGACCGTAGAGGTGGCAATGCTTCTTGGCGTTGACCCTCGTAAGGCTGATCAGATGGTGCGAAGCACTGTTAACCTTCCTCACGGCACTGGCAAAACCGCCCGCGTCCTGGTTTTTGCTACTGGCGAGAAGGCTGACGAAGCACGCGCAGCAGGCGCCGACTATGTCGGTGTTGACGAACTAATCGAGAAGATCGCTGGCGGATGGACTGATTTTGATGCAGTCGTTTCCACCCCTGATCTAATGGGTAAGGTCGGTCGTCTAGGTAAGGTTCTTGGTCCACGTAACCTAATGCCAAATCCAAAGACCGGCACAGTCACAGTTGATGTGGCTAAGGCAGTCGATGACATCAAGGGCGGAAAGATCGAATTCCGCGTTGATAAGCATTCGAACTTGCACTTCATCATTGGTAAGGCATCATTCACTGAGCAGCAGCTAGTCGAGAACTATGCAGCTGCTTTGGATGAGGTTCTTCGTGTGAAGCCATCTTCATCAAAGGGTCGCTACATCAAGAAGGCCGTTATCTCAACGACTATGGGTCCTGGCATCCAGTTGGATACCAACAAGACTCGTAACCTACTTGTTGAAGACGAAGACAATAACTAGTAATTCTTTAAAATTGGCCCTCGCGATAACGCGGGGGCCAATTTTTATTGCCTATTTATCGTGTAAGTCTTGACATAAAACCAGTCTAAGACTAGTCTGAACTTATGACTATTGCATTTGAGAGCCCCACGATGGGTGTGTATGAAGCAAAGACCCATTTTGCTTCAGTTATTGAAAGAGTTTTGGCGGGGGAAATCATCACAATTACCAAGCACGGGCATCCTGTTGCAGTGATTGAGCCTTTTGCGAAGAAGGCACCTGATGTGCAGTCGCTTATTGAGCGCACGGAGCGTGCGCGACAGTTGCTAGCCATCGACACCAAAGATATTCGCAAATTGATTGGCCGGGATGATCATTGATTTCATTTGTTTTAGACGCATCCGTTGCTGGAAACTGGCTGGGAGATGAGCCGCCAACTGGGATAAGCGAGGAATTGCGTAATCGAACTATGAGCCGCGAAGCAATAGTGCCAGCCTTATTCCACTTTGAGATGGCCAATGTGGCACTGTCTAAACTGCGTTCCTTAAAAATTGCTGATCAGGACTTCATCTTTGAGTTGTTGAAGGACTGGCGAGTGCAGACCGATCCACAGGAACCCTCGTATGAGGGCATTCTCCGAATCGCTATTGAGTGTGGGATAAGTGCCTATGACGCTGCGTATCTCGAATTGGCTAAGCGTCGAGGTCTGCCCCTCGCAACTTTCGACAAAGCCCTGAGGAAAGCTGCTAAGCACATAGGTGTGAAAGTAATCAAGTAGTCGGCCCAATCTGGGTCGTTTTGACTTGCCAGCCCCTCAACCAATAGGGTTCTAACAACAAACCGAAGACCGCCGGTCATCACTCGGACAACGGGTGAGGCTAAGGCTCCTGAACAGGAGCACCAGCGCAGGTGAGAACCGAAGTGCCAACGTTTTGCGTTGCGCGCCCCGCCTCATCTGAGCGGGGCTTTTTCATGAGCATCAACTTTAAGGAGCACCATGGCACGCGCTGACAAGGCTGCTGCAGTTGCAGAGATTACGGAAGAATTCCGCACATCACCTGCTGCAGTATTGACCGAGTACCGCGGTTTGACTGTGGGTCAACTCAAGGAACTTCGTCGTTCCCTTGGACCTGACACCACTTACGCCGTTGTAAAGAACACCCTGTCGAAGATCGCCGCTAAGGATGCAGGCGTTGTTGGATTTGACGATTTACTCGTTGGTCCAACTGCTATCGCATTCATCAAGGGTGATGCTGTTGCGGCCGCAAAGGGCCTCGACACTTTCGCAAAAGAGAATCCACTTCTAGTCATCAAGGGCGGAATCCTGGATGGAAAGATCCTTTCCGTCGATGACATCAAGAAGTTGGCCAAGCTCGAGTCTCGTGAAGTTCTGTTGTCCAAGGTTGCTGGTGTTGCTAACGCTGCACTTGCCAAGGCTGCAGCACTATTCCAGGCACCGCTTTCTCAGGCTGCTCGCACCATCGATGCACTTCGCGTCGCTGCCACAGCAGATCCATCAATCATCGCCGGCTCTGGCGCTCCTGCAGTAGTAGAAGCACCAGCAGCTGTTGAGGTTGCTGAAGTAACGCAAGAAGCCACCGAGGCACCTGCTGAGGTAACCGAAGATTCTGCACCAGTTGAGGCTGTTGCAGTTGAAGAATCTGTAGAGGCACCTGCCGAAGCAGCTGAAGAATCGCCCGAAGCTCCCGCTGCTGATGCAGACGCATCACAAGAAGAAGCAACAACCGAGGGCTAGGCCCCTCATGGTCAACTACACCGTGTAGTCGATCTAAAGACCGGGCCTTATAGCCCCCAAACGAAAAGGATGCCAATCATGGCAAAGCTAAGCAATAACGATTTGATCGAAGCGTTCAAAGAACTAACTCTTATCGAATTGTCAGAATTCGTAACACAGTTCGAAGAGGTCTTCAATGTGACCGCAGCAGCTGCAGTAGCAGTTGCAGCACCTGCAGCCGGCGGCGACGCTGGTGGCGCAGCAGCTGAGCAGGATGAATTCGATGTCATCCTTGAAGATGGCGGCGCACAGAAGATTGCAGTCATCAAGGAAGTTCGCGCCCTAACAAGCCTAGGTTTGAAGGAAGCTAAGGACCTAGTTGAAGCAGCACCAACACCAGTACTTGAAAAGGTCAAGAAGGATGCCGCTGAGGCAGCCAAGGCTACTCTTGAAGCAGCTGGTGCAAAGGTAACTGTTAAGTAGTTTTACTTATCTTTTGGGGCGGATCACTTCGGTGGTCCGCCCCTTTAGTTTGTGTAAAATCAACCTAAAGTGTCATCTTGATAAACACTTGGTGACTTGTACGAAAAGCGCTTGACTTAAATTTCGTTTTGAGTGACTATTAGCG
>VFKC01000048.1 GCA_009885745.1 Actinomycetota bacterium | reverse complement strand
GTCGTGAAGATTGGCGACAAGGTTCATGTCGAGATTGCTGAAATCGATCCTCGTGGAAAACTTTCGCTAGTTCCAGTAGTTGAAGGCGAAGTAGCCGACGCTGGAGACGAAGACTAAAACGTGTCACCAAGAAATTCCGCAGTGGTCCTAGGGCATGAACAACGCCCTGGGACCACTCGCACGTTATTGACCGCTGATCAAGGTGGCCTAGTTAAGCGCACTGTTCTTCCTGGTGGACTTCGAATCATCACCGAGCATATGCCTAATGTGCGTTCCGCAGCGATCGGCGTATGGGTCAATGTGGGTTCTCGCGATGAAGTTGCCTCGCAAACCGGCTCCGCACATTACTTGGAACACTTGCTTTTTAAAGGGACAAAGAATCGTTCCGCTTTGGACATTTCATCAACCATCGACGCTGTCGGCGGTGAAATGAATGCCTTTACTTCAAAGGAATACACCTGCTTTTACACTCGAGTACTTGATACAAGCGTCCCCACGGCCATCGACATCCTGATTGACATGATCACCTCGGCGACCATTTCAAGTTATGACGTTGATTCAGAACGCCAAGTTGTGCTTGAGGAAATCTCAATGCGCGATGATGATCCATCAGACCTAGTGCATGAACACTTTGCAAGCGCAATGTTTGGTGATGCGCCACTGGGTCGTTCTATTTTGGGTACAAGTGAAAACATCTCATCGTTGTCTCGACGTTCAGTTCATGGTTTTTATCGAAAGTACTACACGCCAGATCGCATCGTTGTTGCCATCGCTGGCAATGTTGATCACGCGCAAGTAGTCAAGCGCCTTCGTAAGGCATTCGAAACCGGTGGCGTTGATCTTTCTGGAGATGTTGCTCCTTTTGTCCCGACTAAAAATAAGGCAAAAGTCAACCGAACTGGCGGATTAGTAACTTTCGCAAAGACAACTGAGCAATCAAATGTTGTAATGGGCGTTCCCGGCCTTGATCGTGCAGATGAACGTCGCTACCAGCTCACATTGTTAAATGCCATCTTGGGTGGGGGAATGTCTAGCCGGCTATTCCAAGAAGTGCGTGAAAAACGCGGTCTTGTTTATACGGTTTATTCATTTGCGCAACAGTTTCAAGATTCTGGGATTGTCGGCGTATACGCAGGATGTAATCCCAAGCGTTTGGAAACTGTCCGAGAAGTATGCACTGATGTGTTATTGGACCTTGCCAAAAATGGTGTCACCGCAGACGAACTGGACCGCGCCAAGGGACAAGTTGCTGGGGGAATGGTTTTAGGGCTTGAGGATACTTCTTCGCGGATGAGTCGAATTGCGCGCAGCGAGATGAACAATGGTTATGTGCCATCTGTGTCTGAAGTACTCGCCCGAGTAAACGCCGTTACGATTGAAGAAGTTAATGCCTTGGCACACCATTTATGGTCCCAAGAATGGCTAACCGCAGTTGTAGGACCGGAGTGATGATGAATACACCAATACGAGTTGGCGTCCTTGGCGCAAAGGGGCGAATGGGAGCAACTGCCTGCGAGGCCGTTGCTCAAGCAAGTGATTGCGAATTGGTTGCTGCGCTGGATATTGATAACAATCTCAAAGACTTACTCGAGGCTAAAGCCCAAGTCGTGGTCGACTTCACCCGCCCTGAAGTTGTGATGGAAAACTTGCAATTCCTAATCGCGAATAACATTCATGCAGTAGTGGGTACAACAGGCTTTGATTCCCAGCGTTTAGAAACGTTAGAGAATCTTTTGAAGGAATCAGATAGCAATATTTTGATTGCACCGAATTTTGGTCTAGCCGCAGTTTTGATGATGCAGTTCGCCAAGCAGGCAACTCCATATTTTGAGAGTGTAGAAATAATTGAGCTTCATCATCCGCGTAAAGCTGATGCGCCGAGTGGCACCGCACGTCGCACAGCTGAACTAATTGGACAAGCGCGCACTGACCACAATCTCGCACCGATGCCAGATGCGACAAGCGACTCGTTACCCGGCGCTCGTGGGGCAGATGTCGATGGTGTCAAAATTCACAGTGTTCGACTTCAGGGATTACTCGCACATCAAGAAGTAATCTTTGGTGGGCCTGGCGAGTCTCTAATTCTTCGTCATGATTCATATGATCGCGAGTCATTTATGCCAGGAGTATTACTAGGCATTCGCAAAATTGGTGAAACCAATGGGCTGACTATTGGTCTAGAAAGCATGTTAGGTCTCTAAGTGGCTAAGCCAATTGCATTTCTAATGACAGCACTGTTGTCGGTATACATGGCCTTTTCGGTTTCTCGTGGTCTGGTTTTGATTTCCTCGGAAAGTAGCCCGGCAAAAGTATTGGGTGTTGCCGTAATCCTCATCCCAGTGCTCGGCAGCTACTTGGTTTATCGCGAAATTCGATTTGGGTTTGCCACAGCCAGAATTGCTAAGTTAGTCAATCCAGAGCTTTTGCCCATGAAGATTGCCACAGATGAGGAAAATGAGGCCTATCTTCTGGCAGCTGTTGAGACGGCAAAATTGGCCCCAGAGTCATGGGTTGCTTGGTACCAAGTTGCCCTTGGTTATCACATAACAGGGGATCGAAAGCATGCCCGCGAGTCAATGAGACATGCTGTTGCGCTGGAATCGGACCCGCAAATGTCCCCGATAAACGAATAATCGAGCGATATCTCTCAAATTGCACAAATGTCAACGTGCACGTAAACTAATTACGAAACCGTTTAGTTGCGTAATTCAGTACTGATTTGTTAGGGAGAAAAGGCACATTATGTTAGGGAATTTCATAATCGGACTTCGCGAAGGCTTGGAAGCGGCCCTCGTAGTAAGCATCCTCATGACCTATTTAGTTAGAACTGATCGCAAGCCATTAATCCGCTACGTCTCTTATGGTGTTGGCTCTGCGATTGGTGTGAGCATCATCATCGCAGTCGCTCTGCAGAGTATTTCCAGCGATCTTTCTGAGAAGATAGAGCCGATTTTTGCTGGAGTGGTTTCCTTCCTTGCTGTTGGTTTCGTAACCTGGATGATTTTCTGGATGAAGCGCACAGCGCGAACAATTTCTGGCGACCTCCGCAAGAAGCTTGATAGCGCTGCTTTGGGCGGCGCGTTTTCCGTGGCAGCTATGGCCTTCATTGCTGTTGCTCGTGAAGGTACCGAAACTGCGATTTTCTTCTGGGCGGCCGCCCACGCAACTGGGCAAGAGCTAGCTTCATTGGTCGGTTTGGCCTTGGGTCTTGGGCTTGCCACTTTGCTAGGAATTGCCTTCTTTAGATCTACTTTGAAAATAAATCTTCCAGCCTTTTTCAAATCAACAGGAATCTTGTTGACTTTCGTTTCCGCTGGTGTTTTGACATATGCAATTCATGAGTTTCAAGAAGTAAGCCTTCTGCCTGGTGACAGTAATGTTTGGATTAATTTGTCTTCAGTGTTAACTGAGGGATCGTTGTTATCATCTGTGACAGCTGGTTTATTCAACATCTCAGCGACAACAACAGCGCTAGAAGTTGTTGCTTGGGTTACCTATGT
>VFKC01000119.1 GCA_009885745.1 Actinomycetota bacterium | reverse complement strand
GCCGCGACGCCAAGAAATTTTGGAAGCAATTGGAATAGATCGCGTTGAAGTTTTGAATTTTGACTTAGCGATGTCTCAGATGTCTCCTGAGTGTTTCGTTGAGGAGATTATTGTTAAAGGTCTTCAAGCCGATGTTATTTTGGTTGGTGAAAATTTTCGATTTGGCCACAAAGCCGTTGGCGATGTTGAGACACTGATTGCCCTAACCAAAAAGTTAGGCATTGAAGTACGCAAATCGGAATTATTCGGAGATTCCCAGGTCTGGTCATCTACCCGTATCCGAAAGTTCATTCTCGACGGCGATGTAACTAATGCCAGGATGTTGTTAGGTCGCCCACACCGCGTAAGTGGGGAAGTTGTTCATGGTGATCATCGCGGCCGTGAACTAGGGTTTCCGACTGCCAATCTGGATGTAGGTGGGGGATTAATCATCCCAGCTGACGGCGTCTACTCCGGTGTTCTTCATGCGCTAGATGAAGCTTTTCCAGCGGCAATCAGCATTGGCACTAACCCCACATTTGAAGGTGTAATCGGCCGACGCGTTGAAGCCCATGTACTCGGACGCACTGATTTAGACCTGTATGGTCAGATTCTTGACCTTGACTTTATCGGCCACATTCGTTCTATGCAGGCATTCGATGGGATTGAATCGCTGGTAACTGCAATGAACCGAGATGTAGAAATGGCAAAAGGACAAATTTCAGACTTCCTTAATTCAAGTGGGAAAATGCTGAATTCCCCGAGTGTTTAACGAAAATCAGGGCACGACAGGTCTTGAAGCTTCGCATACATGTGCGATTTCCCCGATGTCACGAAGCCTGATACCCTAAACGAAGACGGAATAGGGGTGGGTGCCCCGATTCACGTGACTATTCATTTGGTTGATAAACATTTCAACCCTTACGCGCCCAGAGGAAATAATGCCGTTAGAAACTGAAGTTAAGTCTGTAATCATCGCCGAACATGGCACCAAGCCTGGCGACACTGGAAGCCCAGAAGTTCAGATTGCCCTAATGACCCGTCGAATCAACGATTTAACTGGTCACCTAAAGACTCACAAGCATGACCACCACAGTCGTCGTGGCTTGCTTTTGCTCGTAGGTAAGCGTCGTCGTCTGCTGGATTACTTAATCAAGACAGACATCAATCGTTACCGCGCAATTATCGAAAAGCTCGGCATCCGCCGCTAGTTGTCTGTGGGTGTGCTGGTTTTAAAAATCAGCACACTCCACACCATGTTGGCCACCAGGTCAACCAACCAACGGGACTTTCGCGTTCATTTGCAATAAGTACGTCGGTCCTCGGTAGTGGTATTCGGCCCCGAATGGGCCGCGCACCTCGATCGAAGATCGGCACAGGACTCATCGTGAGCCTAAATTGCTCGAGCGTGTAATCCCTTAATCAGTAAGGGAGATAACCCATGGAGGGTTTCGAAGTACACAGCAGCGTTGCTGTCATTGACAACGGGTCATATGGAAAACGCACAATCAAGTTCGAAACAGGTCGTTTAGCTCATCAGGCTTCAGGCAGTGCCGTTGCCTACCTAGATGACGACACAATGTTGCTTTCCGCAACAACAGCTGGCAAGACACCAAAAGATCAGTTTGATTTTTTCCCACTAACAGTCGACGTCGAAGAGCGCATGTACGCAGTTGGACGTATCCCAGGTTCGTTCTTCCGTCGTGAAGGTCGCCCCTCCGAAGATGCGATCCTTACCTGCCGTCTAATCGATCGTCCTTTGCGCCCATCCTTTGTCAAGGGACTTCGCAACGAGGTACAGGTTGTAGTGACAGTAATGTCACTAAATCCAATTGAGCTTTACGATGTAATCGCAATCAATGCTGCATCCATGTCCACTCAATTAGCCGGATTGCCTTTCTCAGGTCCTATCGGTGGCGTTCGTATCGCGCTGATTAAGGGTCAATGGATTGCCTTCCCAAATCATGAGCAGTTATCAGAGGCCGTGTTTGACATGGTCGTTGCTGGCCGCGTAATCGGCGACGATGTTGCCATCATGATGGTTGAAGCCGAAGCAACTGAATCAACAATTGATCTAATCGCAGGAGGCGCTCCGGCTCCATCCGAAGAAATTGTTTCCCAGGGACTTGAAGCATCAAAGCCATTCATCGCTGAACTTTGCCGGGCCCAAGCGGAACTTGCCGCTGTTGCTGGTAAAGAAACTGCAGAATTCCCGATCTTCCTTGATTACCAGGATGATGTTTTTGCCGCCGTCGAAGGTGCAGTATCACCTGAACTTGCAGCTGCCTTAACAATCGCAGGTAAGCAAGAGCGTGAGACTGAACTTGATCGCGTAAAGGCCCTAACTGTTGAGCGTGTTGGCACTGACTTTGAAGGTCGTGAAAAGGAAGTTAGTGCAGCTCTTCGTTCACTAACTAAGAAGCTCGTTCGCAAGCGCGTTATCACCGATAAGGTGCGTATCGATGGCCGTGGACTTCGTGATCTTCGTACACTTTCAGCAGAGGTTGAGATTCTTCCTCGTGCCCATGGTTCCGCTTTGTTCGAGCGTGGCGAGACCCAAATTCTTGGTGTTACAACTTTGAACATGCTCAAGATGGAACAACAGTTAGACACTTTGTCCCCAGTAACGCGTAAGCATTACATGCACAACTACAACTTCCCGCCATACTCAACTGGTGAAACTGGTCGCGTAGGCAGTCCAAAGCGTCGTGAAATCGGTCACGGTGCACTAGCGGAACGAGCACTTGTGCCAGTTTTGCCAGCACAGGCTGATTTCCCATATGCAATTCGTCAGGTATCTGAAGCACTCGGATCAAATGGTTCAACTTCGATGGGTTCTGTTTGTGCATCAACTTTGTCGCTACTTAACGCTGGTGTGCCACTAAAGGCACCTGTTGCTGGTATCGCGATGGGCCTTATCTCAGATGAGATCAACGGCAAGACTGAGTATGTTGCACTAACTGACATCCTTGGCGCTGAAGATGCATTTGGCGACATGGACTTCAAGGTCGCTGGAACTAAAGATTTCATCACGGCTTTGCAGCTAGACACCAAGTTAGATGGAATTCCAGCTTCAGTTCTTGCTAGCGCGCTGACACAGGCACGCGAAGCGCGTCTTGCAATTCTTGACGTAATGTTGGAAGCAATCGATGTTCCTGACGAGATGTCACAGTTTGCTCCGCGAATCATCACAGTAAACATTCCAGTAGACAAGATCGGCGAAGTGATTGGTCCAAAGGGCAAAATCATCAATCAGATTCAGGAAGAAACTGGCGCGGACATCTCAATCGGTGATGACGGTACGGTTTACATCGGTGCAACTAATGGCGAATCAGCAGAAGCTGCTCGGGCCCAGGTTAATGCGATTGCAAACCCAACGATGCCAGAAGTTGGCGAACGTTACATGGGCACTGTTGTTAAGACAACAAACTTCGGTGCATTCATCTCGCTTTCTCCAGGTAAAGATGGGCTACTTCACATCAGTCAGCTTCGTAAACTTTCCGGTGGAAAGCGCGTTGAAAATGTTGATGACGTCGTGAAGATTGGCGACAAGGTTCATGTCGAGATTGCTGAAATCGATCCTCGTGGAAAACTTTCGCTAGTTCCAGTAGTTGAAGGCGAAGTAGCCGACGCTGGAGACG
>VFKC01000112.1 GCA_009885745.1 Actinomycetota bacterium | reverse complement strand
TTTGGTGCCAGAGTCAAGACGTAGGTTTTGGTCATGTGTGTCTTATCTCGATAGACGATTACCTGCTTCTTGACTGGTGAACACCTATCCGATGGGCAAACTGCTGAATATAGATCTAACACTTTGGCATTAGAGATGTTTCTCGAGGCCTGTCGCTCTGGAGACTGTTGTGGGGCATCAAATGCGCAAGCATCCACTTTCTTCTTTTCGATTAGACATTCCGGTGGGTCAAACGGTGCGTAAGGAGGTTCATGCAGAATAACAACCCTTAATCCGGCATTTGTTAATTGCCGAATGCTTTGCCTAAGTCCCGAAATCATGTGCGCTCTCATCTTGGATTGAGCTATTGGCACGCCAGTATTTCGATCTATCAAAATGGTCTTTGGGTTGAATGCGGAAACCAGTATGACCAAGTTTGGATTGCGGCTGATTGTTTGTTTAATTATTGTTCTACGAAACTCGTCGCACTCCGAGAATATTCTTTTGCGAGCAGTATCCCATTTAGACACATCCCCAATTGGGCACGCACTCTTCGACCAAACATTAACTTTCCAATTCTGTTTCTTGGCGGCTGACTCAACTACCGGAAAAATGGCAGATGCGTGACTATCTCCCAAGATAACCAACGACTTATCAGCATCAACCATTCCGAAGGCACATTCGTTGACTACAACTTGGTCAAACCCTAGCGCGCAACCGAGCCTGGCAAGTGAAAAGTAATCAGTAGATGCATCTGCTGGACTTGGGTTAAGTTTCTGCAATTGACCATTAGCTTTTTGTACGAAAGCCGTGCTGGCATATGCGGAATTGGTTTTCCAAATTGTGGTAACCCCAACCGAAATTAATAAGACAAGTGACAGTGCTCCTAACCCGAGCGTACGAAACGAACTTACCGTTAGTAACTTTGAAAACCTCAACGGATTTTCAACCAAAATCGCTAAAAGCCAAGCTGCTACTAGTGATGCTGCGACTAGGCAAAGGTTTAGGAAAAGCGAGCTTCGCTGAAGAATCACCTGACCCAATACCAAAAAGGGCCAATGAACGAGATACCAGGAATAGGAAATGCCACCCAAGAATTGCAAAGGCTTAAGCGATAAGAATCTCTGCAAGTGCGTGTTCCTGTTTGAACAACCAACGGCTACTACTGCAACAGCGCCTATCGTGGGTGCAATTGCTTGCCAACCTGGGTAAGGAGTGACACCAACCTGCGCCTCATGTATGAAATAGATGGAACAGCATATAGCCACACTTCCGACGGCTCCTGCTACCTCTTGAATTCCACGATTTATGTTCAAAAGCTTGTGAGCCCAGATTGCCAATAGCCCACCAAGTGCGAGTTGCCATGCGCGAGAAAATGTCCCGAAATAGGCAAAGGGCTGATTAGAAATCGAAAGGTGGAAACAAACCAAGAAAGATGCTGTCGCAATGATGACAAGAACTAGAGTCAAAGACAGGTTCAGGATGTTTTTCGAATCAATGGGTTGATTGCTTGTTAGTAATCGTGTTGCCTTCAGGTACTTTGTAATATTTGTTGCCAACACGGCCACCAAGGATATGACAATCGGCCACACAGCGTAGAACTGTTCTTCAACTCCTAATGACCAATAGTGAAGCACCGGACTATCCACTCGATCTGCGGCTAAGTAATCGGTCTGTTGAATTGCAAATCTCCAATTTGCGCCAAACATGCTTGCCCACATCACATCAGCCGAAACGCTCGCTCGTTGCAGCAGCGGCAGCACGCGCATTGAGACAATCAAGGTAATACCTAGAACCACAATTGAAGCTGGTAACAATCTGCGGACACGCCTAGCCCAAAAATTTCCTAGGTTTATGCAACCATTTTTTGCAATCTCGCGAAGCAATGCGCCAGTAATTAGGAAGCCGGATAGGACGAAGAATATATCTACGCCAATGAATCCACCCGGAATAAAGGGGAAATCTGCATGGTAGGCAATAACAATCAGAACTGCGACAGCTCGTAAACCTTGGATATCTTTACGAATCTGATTGGGAAGCTCGATCGGGCTTTTTGTTGTCTCTTGCAGAAATGGTTTTCGGGCATAACGATTTTTGACTGTGGGAAGCATGCCCACACCGTAGGCAGATAACCTGAGAAATGTTGTGAATTTGAACTAAATCTAGCCGAATGGCTTTTTAAGTCAATTACAGAGATTATGGACTGAAAACATCATTAATGTCTGGTTAGTTTGCCTAAATAAGATTTTGCATTCTCAATTTTTACTGCATAATACTTTATGTAATCAACCTTCATTTTGCTCACAGTTACATTTGGATCAAGGTTTCCACCTAAAGTGCCACCCATAGCCAAGTTGATGATCATGTAATAATTCTGATTGAAAACCCATTCATTCGGTGCCACATCAGACTTACTAAGCGTGTGATAGACCTCACCGTCAAAAAGCCATTGGATTTTATTTGGTGACCACAGGATTGCATAAGTATGAAAATCCGAAGATAGTTTCTTTGAATGATGAATCTTTTGAGTTATTCCTGCATCACCAAAATAACCTGGGCCATGGATTGTTCCAAGCAAACTCTTTGGTTCCTGCCCTACCGCTTCCAAGATGTCAATCTCGCCACACTGCGGCCAAGCAACACCCTTAAGCAGACCATCACCTAACATCCAAAATGCTGACCAACTACCCAACTCTGTTGGTAATTTTATGCGCGCCTCAATTAGTCCGTACTTAAAACTCAATTTATCGGCTGTAGTCAGTTTGCCGCTCACATATGCCCAATCGGGATGACTCTGCCATCCCTGCGGTCCATTCTTAGAATCAGTCTTGCGCGCGGTTAAAACGAGGTTGCCCTGTTCGCTCCCATCAAGAGTGACTGCTTGATCCGTGTAAAACTCTTTTTCATTGTTACCCCAGCCCGCACCCGGACCATCGACAGAACCGTCACCGAAGCTAACATTCCAATCGGTTTTGCGTTTCAATTTTCCACCAGCAGATTTTTCGTCATGATATTCAACGCTGGGGACTCTGCCCTTAACACCCTGAAAGTCCTCGGACCACAAAAGCTTTTTGCTGAACTTGGGTTTGGTGTGCGACATGACAACTCCTAGAAATCCTCGGTTTACCGTAAATCCTATTGCTCGCTTAATCGGCTCGTTGAATGCCACGGTTAGTAGCCTTTATCGGCTGCCGATTGAACATGTGTGGACTAGACAATTACATCTTTCGGTTACGCTTATGTAGCGGAATTCGTACAAGCCAATTCGGAAGAAAATTGATGAATCAAGTTCAAAGATTAACAAAGTTCCCTATTGGAATTCGCATGTTCAATCGCCCTGAATACAGTGAGAGATTTCTACTCTCATTATTGAATCAAACTCTAGAGTTAGATCAATCTAGAATTCTCTGCTTCATTGATGGCTACGACAAGTCAAGCGATTACTTTCAAAAAATTCCTGACCGCACACAAGCAGTCGCAAACTTAGTAGCAAAATATTTGCCTGAAGCAAGAATCATACGACCTGAATCCAATCAGGGTCTTGCTCGCGCGCTTTTTGATTTACAGAAATCTGTGTATGGAATGGATGACTCGGCCTGGGGAATTTTTCTTGAGGACGATTTAGTTCTAGATCCTTCATATCTTGAAGTTCTCGAACACCTGATTGGCTTAGCCAGTCAGACAGAGCAAGTTGTTAAGGTCGCCGCTTGCCAAGTCCACATGGGATATCTAAAACTACCACCTAGCGAAAATCGCAAACATTTCTTTCTTGGTCAAGGCACGCAAGCCTTTGCGGAGGATCGGGAATTTTTCCAAATGCGCCTAGAGATAACTAGTTCGTACGTTAATTCTCTTGCAGGTTCCGCGTACGTCCATAAAAATCGTGAAAAGGTTTTTGCAAACCTGGCGCGACTCGGAATCTTTAATGTCTTGGGCAATAACGATGGCGTACTTGATCAAGTGATTCCATACTTCAAGAAATTGCACATCGTGGCAGGAAGCAATTTGCTCACCGATATTGGCGTTGGTGGAGAGACGAGTTTTCGCTATCCCCAAATTGAAGTTCCCAACGAAAAGCTCGACAACCCGTTGGAAACCACACTTGCCCAATTGCAGGGTGCCTTGCCAAATTTAGAAGAAGAGCTAAACGCTATTCAGACAAGGCACTTTAGCGACTTGTGGCAGGTCTACCGCCGGGCAGAGAGCATCACTCACACAACTAAGTTCATTATTAAGAAATTATTGAGCAAATTCACTGCTCGCCTAGGCCTAAGCCGATAATCCGGGGCAAGGTAAACGTTTGTGAATAGGTATCCTTAAAGCATGAGTAGCCGAAAGGACATATTAGGTCTTAGAGCGCTAGCACTTTTATTTGTGGTTTCACCATTGATTGGTCTGAAACAAGTATCTGGATGGTTTATTGGCTTTGACATCTTTTTTGTAATCGTTGGATATTTAATCACCAAACACTTATTTGATCAGTACCGAAAAAATGCCAAGGCAAATAATCGAGAAGGATATATTGAACTAAGGCACTTCTACTTACCCGCATTTGGCCCAATTCTCGCCAGCGCAATCGTGGTACTTGGCCTAAGTTACTTATTGGCATCTTTGCTAATCAATCGTGATTCAATTCAATCATTCAATGTTGAGTCAATTTGGGCGTTTTCGATGTCCTCGAACGTATATTCGATGACGCATAACATCGACTACTTTCTGCCAAGGTCAATACTGAGCCCTTTTGCCTTCTCATGGGCCACGTCCCTATTAATACAGGGTGCAATTATTTTTTCATTAGTAATTGTTGGAGCACTATCTATAAGCACAACATATTTAGGTGGAACAAAAGTGCAATCTCGGCAACGCCTAAAGATTGCACTTTTGGTCACACTTTTTCTTTCATTTTTCTACATGCTTTTGGAATCAAGAGTTCACCCGAACACAACACCATTTTCCTCGGGTGCACGGATTTGGGAATTCGCTATTGGTGGGTTGTGTGCCACGGTCAAGTTCAAATCTAGAAATTTTGAAAGCCCGATGCTAGGGGTCAATCGAGTTATTGCCCTAATCCTGATTTGTATTAGCCCATTTATAGTCAGCGATGGAAATTACTATTACATTATTGTTTTGCCACTGGTAGCAACTGGCTACCTGCTCTGGGCGGCACCGAGAGTAGACAGTACCTGGGCAACGCGCATTTTGTCCCAAGCACCACTTCCATACCTGGGAATAATTGCCTTCCCCCTAATTCTTTGGGTATCTCCAATTGTCTACTTTCAAAATACTTTGAACCTCGGAGATGGGCTTCTTGTCAGAGTTTTATTGGTTTTCGCGCTCGTTATTTTAGCTATTGCGACACACGCACTATTAATCAAGGATCTCGGGACCAAATTGGCAAATTTAGGCACAAAGGACACTCGTATGCTCGATAAATCAGTTTCAAGGAAAACGAGAATCGGCTTCATCGCCACCGTTATATGTATTGGGCTCTCAACATTTTCGACACCAGCTATTTTTTCAAGCGAATTAAATCCTGGCGAGAGACCGGTGTCCACAACAGCAAAACCCACACCCACCCCTACAAGGCCCGCAAATGTAGTCTTTCTGGGGGCATCAATTACCTCAGGTTATGCGGTGACTCCATCGAGGAATTGGCCTGCTTTGGTTTCCAGTGAATTGGGTTGGAAAACGACAAATCTTGCACGATTTGGAACGGGCTTCACTCGTGGATATTCAAAAGGAATATGTCGCACAAAAGAATGCAAGAGCATAGCAGCAATGGCTAAAGTGGCTATCTCCCTACGGCCAGATGCAGTAGTTATTTCTGGTGGCCGTAATGACTGTGCGCAGGCACGGAGAAATCCATACGCAACACGAGACGCGATTAGGCAGACCCTGACTTCGCTAAGAACTGGATTGCCTGATGCTCAGATTATTTCAATGGCTGTGGTGCTAAATGACAAAAGGCCCACGCCTCAGTGTTATCTGGACATAAATTCCTGGATTGCGCAAGCATCAAGTATCAATTCAATCAACTACATTCCTGATGTGAGTTACTGGCTAACTGGCAAAAGCAAACTCATGACAACAGATGGCATTCACCCAACCGCACTCGGTCATGCTGAAATTTCACGACGATTCCTTAATTGGTTCCGTGATCAAAGGATCCAAATCAGAATCATTTAGTCACCCTCTTCTCAGTCCAAGATGTGTCTTTTGTGCAACACGGTTGGATAGTGCGCTTAGAGGGTTTCCCAGAACAATTGTCACAGGAGCCAAAATATGTCCCACTAGTTCAATAAGATTTCAGAGCGAAACCTTTTTTCGCATCATCGAGGCGGCTTAATGAAACGCAGTATCTTGCTTATTCCTGTTCTACTTCTGATGTCTGCTTGCACATCTAATGACGTTCAGGCTGGAGAATTGGCAACATATAAGTCGCAGGATCTGAAGTGGACGACATGCCCAAAATCCTATTTCGTTGGTGAAGGCGAATTTAGCAAATCATTCGAGAAGTCACGGGTGACCTGCTCGGGCTTATTAGTACCCGCTACATATCGGTCTCAGGATGATCTACCTGACTTCAAAATTGCCCTGATGCGTCTCTCATCGGCAAGTGAAAACAAAAAGGGCACATTATTTATAAATCCAGGAGGCCCTGGGGCATCCGGTATTGAAGAGTTGCAGTGGGTTCCGTTTCCTAAAGCGGTCACAGATGTGTATGACATTGTCGGTTTCGATCCAAGAGGTGTTAGTCATTCGGCGCCAGTTACCGGAAAACAGATTAAGTGCAACGACCAGTCAGACTTTGAGACGTATTGGAAGGGTGAGGATACTCCTTCCAATATGAAAGAGGTCAGGGCACGTCGGGAAATATCTGATACTTACTTGCGTAAATGTATGAAAGCCAATCCGAATTGGTGGACACTTACGACTAAGAATGTGGTTTCAGATTTGGAAATCATGAGGCAAGTTGTCACCGGAGATCAACCACTCAATTTTCTAGGATCCTCATATGGAACAACCATTGCCTCCTCTTACCTAACAAAATATCCAGGCAAAATTGGACACCTGATCTTGGATAGCCCAACCACAAATGAGCCAAATAGTGAAAGTGGAATGGTTGCAGATGCGCGGGCTCAAGAAAATCAACTCAACCGATTAATTCGAGGTTACGCAAAAGCGAATAACCTCAGTATGGGCAGAGTCAAGGAAATAATGTTGGAGATTCGTAAATTCGGCGATTATGACAAACTAGTCGGTTTTGCCGGGATGAAAGTCGTGCCTGGAACTGAAAACCGAGTTAGTACTGAATATATGTTCACCCACGGTATTTTTGCGCTGACATATTTGGATGAGGAAACCTCACAAAAGTA
>VFKC01000032.1 GCA_009885745.1 Actinomycetota bacterium | reverse complement strand
CTAGCGGTTATGTCTGGCACTTCGACGCCTTCGTGAGTTCCTGAAAGGTCAATCAAGAGAACGTCGCCATCTTTAGCCGAACGCTCAACTACTTTGAGTGCACCGAAACGGCTGCGAAGAGCAGTTAGTTGCTCTTCAATCTGTTCTTCAGTTACTTCAGCGTTGTCTACAACAACTTTGAGACCGTCAAATGCTGGAAGATCAAATTCTGGGCGGATGTCGATTTCGGCAGTGTAAATCAGTCCCGACTCTTCATCGATGACTGTGACATCAACTTCTGGACGACCAAGTTGAACAATCTTATTTTCAATTAGGACTTCAGCCAAGGTAGTTGGAATCGCATCATTTACGGCTTCTTCTAGAACAGCTGCCCGACCAACTCTTTGATCGATTATGCGAGCTGGAATTTTGCCCTTGCGAAAACCTGGAATGTTTACCTGCGATGCAATACGTGAGTACGCAGCATCAAGACTCGGTTGTAATTCAGCAAATGGAACTTCAATGGTTATTTTTACCCGAGTTGGGGAAATGTTTTCGACGGCGCTCTTCACGGCTCTCCTAAATAAGTGTCCTGATAGTTGTATAGCCCACTCCCGAAGGAGCGGGCTATACGTTGTTAACCAGTCGGGGCGGAGAGACTCGAACTCTCGGTCTCCTGCTCCCAAAGCAGGCGCGCTAGCCACTACGCTACGCCCCGAATTAACTTGTTTAGTCTAGCGTGAAAAATACGATAGTCTAAATCGCGGTCGTTCAACGCTAACGATCAACGCGGGTGTAGCTCAATGGTAGAGCCCCAGCCTTCCAAGCTGGCCATGCCGGTTCGATCCCGGTCACCCGCTCTCTTGAACTTCAAGGGAGCGGTAAGCGAATCCCACAATTCCAGAATTAGCTTCAACTAGCACAGCACAGATTCGCGAAAGATTCGGCGGTCCGCTAAAGGCGCTAGGACATCATCGCTCGATGAGACCCAAATCATGGCAGAGAAAGTTCTTCACTAAAAATGTTGGATTTATGTGACACCTATAAGGTCAGCCATACCGATTGTGAAATTTTGGCCACTTTTCGTGCCAGTAACCACAATGGTTTTAAAGACTGTAAAGTTCGCTTCTGGATCGCAAAATTCATCAGTCGGGTCAATGTTCCAACCGTTATCCTTGCCGCCATAAGTCAAACGTTTGTCTGAACTCTTGGCCTGTAAGGATAGGCACATTCCATTTTGGTTGGTGTGCATTTTTACGGTGACTAGGTATTTACCCTTTTTAATTTTCTTGAAACTCCAAGCCTGCTTTGTGTCGCCATCTGTTTTATCCTTGGTGAATTTCAAAGTTCGTTTTGTCGGACCGCTTAATACAACTTGAGTGACATAGAGATTGTCTGGGGCAAATGCGGTAGTGCTAAGAACAGTGCCGGAAAGTGAAGGCAGTACTGGGTCTGGCTTTCCAACGAGTGTTAGCGCATAAACCGAGACAACTCGAGGCCCCGCTAATGTTCCATCATTTGGCTTTATCCCCTTGCCATATGCATTGAACTTGAATTTAGGAAATGCGGCCCGCAAATAAGTGGCCAAGGCATCAGCGCGCGCTTGCGAAAGAGTAAGGGGGGTTCCTGGAGATCCGTCAATGCCTAGAGGACCGATTTCACCTTTGTGAGCATATCCAACTAGACCAAAAGTTGTAGCGTTACCGCCCCTGCGAACGAGCGCTTTCGCGGCAGACCCTTGTTTAGGAGTAAGTTCAAAAGCGTTAACCTCATAATCCACGTGATCAAGGAACTTAAGAACGGCTCGCTGTTTAGCGTCTGCTGGCAAGGTACCCGTGCCAAGAATTGAACAAATTAATCCAAGAACAATCAGTTTGCGTTTCAAGAGATTTCCAATCAATAAGTCCGAAAGCAGAATCCAAACACTCTACTCAGCACCGTAACAAAGTGCGGCCAATAAAGCCACCCCTGATTCAGCGTTTTATTCAGAAGTATTGCTGGTGCTTCTAGTCGCGAGTATTCTCAAAGGTCCCAATTTGCTCAATGCGTCGAATATGGCGGGATTCACCACTAAATGGGGTTTTGATGAATTCGTCAATAATTGCAAAAGCTTCTGCTTGCGTGTGCTGACGGGCACCAACGCCAACTACATTTGCATCATTATGTTCTCGGGCCAAGCGCGCTGTTTCAATATTCCAAGCCAATGCCGCCCTGATGCCTCGGACCTTATTCGCAGCAATCTGTTCGCCGTTTCCAGAACCGCCAAAGACGACGCCAAGCGAACCGGGATCACTAGCGACTGCTTGGGCAGCAGCAATACAAAATTGCGGATAATCATCTTGAGCATCAAAAACAAACGCGCCATGGTCAACGACGACATGACCGAGTGATTCAAGATGCTTTGTTAGGGCGTCTTTGAATTCTAGACCAGCATGATCAGTAGCAAGGTGAATACGCATGTGACTATCTTTACATCTGCCCCGAGTAAACCTGTGCGCCTAGTCGAATATTGGCGAACGTGTGCGGGTTCGCTTCAATTCAAAGAAACCATCGGTGCCAGCAACTAACACGACACCATCCCAAAGCTTTCCAGCAGCCTCACCTCGAGGAATAGGTGAGACTACCGGACCAAAAAATGCAACATCTCCAACATGAATGACTGGTGTTCCGACATCCATACCCACGGGATCCATGCCAGCATGATGGCTAATCTTTAGTGCCTCATCATGGTCCGTGTTGAATGCTGCTTGCGCCAACTCGGGTTCAAGTCCACATTCAGCAAGAGCTTCGGCTATCACCGGGGCGTAATCTTCCCCACGCCCATCGTTATGGATTCGAGTACCAAGGGCTGTGTAGAGCGGACCTACGACTTTGTCGCCATGTTTTTGTTGGGCGGCAATTACCACGCGTACGGGGCCCCAAGCACGCTTCATCAATTCAATGTACTTGTCAGGAAGTTCGCGCCCATCATTTAAAACAGCCAAAGACATCACATGCCAATTCGTTTGAATGGGCCGAACTTGTTCGACTTCGAGCATCCAGCGCGAGGCAATCCAAGCCCAAGGGCAAATTGGATCAAACCAAAAATCAACTGTGTCGACTGATTCATTCATAAGAGCAGGATAGCCCCTCGCCTGCATAAGAAAGGTAGAAGTGTCAAGATGTAACTAAGATTTACAACTTTCAAGGAGTTCTTGTGTCAGGAACAAACATCACTCGCGAAGAAGCCGGTATTCGTTCTTCGGTCGTTTCCAATGTGCGCTATGAGATAGAACTGGATTTGAGTACGCGAGATGAAACTTTTCCTACTCGCACAATTGTTCGCTTTGATGGGACTGCCGGGGCAAATACTTGGATCGATTTCATCGCTCCGGGAGTTTCAGAAATTACCTTAAACGGTAAAGCGATTGCGCTAAGTGCACATGATGGATTTCGCATTGAGCTAACTGGATTAGCAAGTGACAATACCTTGGTTGTTGCTGGGTCTGGCTTGTACATGAATACTGGTGAAGGCCTTCATAGATTCATCGATCCAGTCGATAACGAGGTCTACCTCTACACCCAATTTGAAGTTGCAGATGCGCGCAGGGCATTTGCCTGTTTTGATCAACCAGACTTGAAAGCCACTTATCAATTTAACCTAACCGCCCCAGCACACTGGAAAATAATCAGTAACTCGATTGCTCCAGTTCCGACTGCACATAGCGAAGGCATCTCGACTTGGAACTTTGAACCCACGTTGTTGATGTCAACATACATTGCTGCAATTATTGCGGGGCCATATTTTGAAGTACTCGATGAGTTTGTCGGAGATTTTGGCACCTACCCTCTCGGTTTCTTTTGCCGCTCATCACTTAGTGAATTCCTAGACAAGGATGACCTCTTTACTGTCACCAAACAAGGATTTAAGTTCTTTGAAGATTCCTTTGAAACTGGGTACCCATTCATCAAGTACGACCAGGTCTTTGTTCCTGAATTTAATGCCGGGGCGATGGAAAATGCCGGAGCGGTCACACACCATGAAGACCTAATTTTTAGATCCAAAGTTACTCGAGCCGCCTACGAACAACGTGCTAACACGGTTCTGCATGAACTCGCACACATGTGGTTCGGCGATTTAGTAACAATGTCCTGGTGGGATGATCTTTGGCTAAATGAAAGTTTTGCCGAGTGGGCCGCTCATCATGCCAGTGCCGAGGCCACCAAGTACACCGAAGCGT
>VFKC01000078.1 GCA_009885745.1 Actinomycetota bacterium | reverse complement strand
ACTACCAACACCACTGGCTAAACCAGAAGCAAGATTAACAACCACATCAACACTTGCATCAGCAAAAGTGACCGTGTCTGTTCCAGCACCAGCAGTTAACGTGTCATTACCCAGGCCGCCTGAAACAGTGTCATCACCAACACCACCAGTTACCGTGTCGTTTCCAGCACCACCATTTAACGTGTCGTTTCCAGCACCACCATCAAGAGCATTAACCCCAGCATCACCAGTTAGAACATCGCTACCAGCACCACCAACAACACTTTCAAAACCGGTAACAGTGTCACTACCAACACCGCTGGCTAAACCAGAAGCAAGATTAACAACCACATCAACAGAAACATCAGCGAACGTGACCGTATCCGTTCCAACACCACCAGTTAACGTGTCGTTACCAACACCACCAGAAATAACATCATCACCAGCGCCACCATCAAGAACGTTAACCCCAGAATCACCAACAACAGTGTCGTTACCAGAACCACCAGTGGCATTTTCACAATCAACTAATACGTCACTACCTGCACCAGTAGCTACACCACTTGAAAGATCGATCAAAAGATCTGCAGTAATCTCACTAAAGACCACCGTGTCAATACCAGCACCACCAAGTAACTGATCATCACCAGCATTTCCATTCAGTGAATCAGAACCAGACCCACCAGAAATAGTGTCGTCACCGGCACCACCAGAAATCGTGTCGTTACCAGCACCACCATCAAGAGCGTTACTAGCAGCATCACCCGTAACAGTGTCACTCCCAGAGCCACCAACAACATTTTCAAAACCACTCAAAACATCAGTGCCAGCGCCAACAGCAGAACCAAGACTGAGGTTCACCACAATGTCTGAAGCAGAATCAGAGAAGGAGATAGTGTCAACACCCGCTGCGCCAGTTAGAGAATCGTTGCCCAATCCTCCGGAAATCGTGTCGTTTCCGATTCCTCCGCCGAGTACATCGTTCCCAGTTTCACCAGAAATTAAATCGTCGCCGGAACCGCCATCAATAGTGTTCGCTGCAGTATCTCCGCTAATGATGTCATTGTCAGAACCACCAACAACATTTTCAAAACCGCTCAAAGTGTCACTACCCCAACCGGTAGCGACATTGGCTAGCAGATCAATCGACACACTGGTAGTTGCATCGGCGTAGTTGGCAGTGTCTAATCCAACTCCACCCGAAATGTCATCATTGCCAGCACCACCTGTGAGAATGTCGTTGCCGGCACCTCCAGTCAAGGAATTAGCCTGACCGTCTCCAATCAAACGGTCATTTGCTGTGCCACCGATTACATTTTCAAAACCGCTTAGCGTGTCACTTCCAGCGCCTGTTGCAACACCAGAGGATAAATCGACCACTACTGATAAATCAGTCGTCTGGAATGTCACAGTGTCATTATCAAGACCACCAGTTAACGTATCGCTGCCCAATCCACCGCTGATGAGGTCATCGCCACCGCCACCATCAAGTTTGTTATTTGCGCTATCACCAGTTAATTTGTCAGCGCCTGAGCCAGCTAATACATTCTCAAAACCAGAAAGTGTGTCAGTGCCTTGACCAGATGCTGTACCTGCGCTCAGGTCAACAATGATTGCTACCGAAGAGGTTTGAAGATTGAGGGTATCAACACCTAGTCCGCCAACAAATGAGTCATTTCCAGCATCAGCACTGAAGATGTCAGCACCTGCATCACCGGTCAGAGTGTCGTTACCCAAACCGTCAATTAGCGTGTCATCGCCTTGATTACCGCGAAGTATGTCGTTTGCGGCGCCACCAGTCAGGGTGTCATCGCCAGAACTACCATCTAAATCATTTGCGAAACCATCACCGGTGATCGTGTCATCAGCCTGACCGCCGATAACATTTTCAACTGCTACCAAACTGTCGGAACCATCACCCGTTGCTGTTCCAGCTGCAAGGTCTACCTCAACTGAGGTGACTAAGGTGGCAAAAGTGATGAGGTCAACGCCGGTTCCGCCGTTGATTGAATCATCACCTGCGCCACTCACAAAAGTATCGTTGCCAGCATTTCCAGAAATGACGTTTTCGTTGGCATCGCCCGATAATGAATCAGCACTTGATCCACCGGTCAGATTTTCAACTCCGGAAAGTGAATCTGTTCCTGCACCAGTTGCTACCCCGGTGTTTAGATTTGCAGTTATCGCGACAGTCGCGCTCGAGAAGTCAGCCGTATCCTTGCCGGATTGTCCGCGGAGTGAATCATTACCAAGCAGGCCGACCAAGATGTCGTCGCCTTGGCCGCCATCCAATTCATTATTTAGTTCATTACCTTGAATGTTGTCACTTGCCGAGCTACCCACGACATTTTCCACAGTGGCTATTACGTCAACGCCATCGCTGTCACTTGTGGATGTGCCTTTGGATAGGTCCAGCGTGATTCCAGAGGCGCTAGTTGCAAAAGTGACTGTGTCCGATCCTTCTGAACCTGTTAGCGTGTCGTTTCCGGCACTTCCAGAAATTGTGTCATCTCCCAAGCCGCCAATAACTTGATCAACACCGTCCCCGCCAGAAAGCACATCGTTTCCAGCACCGCCTGTGAGTCTGTTGTTATTTGCGTCACCGGTCATAACATCCGCCATGGCGCTGCCAGTGACATTTTCTATGCCGACCAGCGAATCTGAGCCATCGCCTAAGACTTGACCCGAATCCAAATCAGCATTAATTCCCGCTGCGGATTTAGCAAAAGTTGCAGTGTCTGTTCCTAATGAACCAGAAAGTGTGTCATTTCCAGAATTTCCATCAATTGTGTCATTTCCGGAACCGCCAACTAAGAAATTGTCATTTAAGTCACCAGTTAGAGTGTCGTTACCTGCACCCGAAATAACATTCTCTGCAGTTGCTAATAAGTCAGAACCCATACCCTGGGCCGTACCTAAAGCTAGATCAATAACAAGGCTGGCAGTCGATGACGAATAATCAAGCGTGTCATAACCAGAATCTCCAGCAATCGTGTCATTGCCATTGCCGCCACTTAGTTGATCATTGCCCAGTCCGCCTGAAATAACATCGTTTCCGCTACCGCCAATAATGTTATTGTCATCGTCGCTACCGGTAAGGTCATCGGCACCGGATCCACCAGTTACATTTTCAAAACCATTAATGACGTCAGTACCAAAACCAATGCTGTCGCCAGTCGCTAAGTTCACGCTCACCTTGGCAGTTGCTTTGGAAAAATCAAGGGTGTCAAGGCCTAGCCCGGCATTAATTACGTCGTTACCTGAATCACCTTTTACAAGGTCGTCACCCTCGCCGGTGCTGATTAAGTTCGCAGTAGAGCTACCCTGAATAATGTCGGCGCCAGATCCAGTGGTGACATTTTGGAAACCGCTGATTTTGCTGGTGTATTCAATGGCGCTCACAGTCCCTTTAGAGAGACTCACAGTTAGGTTTTCCTCGACTGAACCTAGGTAAAGCGTGTTTATACCAGTGTTACCAGCAGCAGTATCAGTTCCAGTTCCCGGATCTATTGAATCATTTCCGGTTCCACCTGTAACAGCATCGTTTCCTGAACCAGCATCAATAACATCATCGCCATTAAGCCCTCTGATTGTGTCGTCTCCACCTAAACCACAAATAACATCGGGTCCTGCGGTGCCAACCAAAAGGTCATTTGAATCAGTGCCCACAATTGTGCAAACTGAAAGGTCAGAAGCATAAACAATCGTAGGCTCTGACCAGGCTTTTCCAATGAGCAACAAGGAGGCAAAAGCAGCAAGGGAAAGGCAATGAATGGCAACCCTTTTACTCTTCATTACCATCCAACTTCGTTCGAAAGTGCTCTAAGTAGAAATATAGATATCGGGTAAAATCCTACTGTTTTTCAAATCGCCTGGGAACTAGCACATACCCACTTGATTTGATGCTGATTCAGCAACGATGGCAACAGGATTTCCCTTCAAATAACGGGGATTAATTTCCGATGTCAACCTGAGACGTACTGCGGCTATTCTGTGCCTTTTGCAACTTGGCAAGGACCATCAAGAATGGCGACAAATCGACATCAGCAGCACTACCTTTACCTTTACCGGCACCATGCCCAAATGGATTATCAATATCCTTGGCCAGAAGTACTAAATATGAATAAGTCAAGGCGAGACCGGCTGTTATGTAGTACCCAACCATCGGCGAGGAGAACTCAACGAGTGACAACGTCAGAATTACCCCGCCAACAAGTATTTCCATAAGCGCGTACCCAGCCGAAATAAAATCGGTATCACGAATAACCTGGATTCTGGACAGTGCAGAACCAAGTTCGCTGTTCACCCGAAGCATCCGATGCAAATAGTGCGTTGGCACTTCTGCCTTGTCTAAATCGAGAATCAATTCCCCTATGTCGCTTCGGGCGGCCCAAAGTTGCTCATTTCCCTTCTTAGAGAGGAACCAATCACGAACGTCCGTGGTAACCACCAAAATTCGATCATGCGCCTGGGCTGAATCTTTGCCTATGCGATTCAGTCCACGACGTGCAAGCCCGTCTAGATCATCTAGTGCGCGACCAACGACAGCCGGCAATTTTTCGGCTTCTCGATAGTCTGCAATCACGCCAGTAAGAATGAGCCCCAAGACAATTGATGCACCAGTCAGGATTGGGGCCAAGTCCGAGAATCTCAAAATCGGGTCAAAGCGAAAGACCTCAGTGTTGAGGTAGCGAAGGCCAACCGCAAACAAAACAAAGGGTAATGCTTTTGCTACTAAGGTCCACTTATTTCTAATCGCCTGTGCCAACATTAGATTTCACACTTTCTACGATCATCGAATTTACATAGGTCGGTTAAGCCTTTTCGATCCACAGCCTTCATAGAGCTTTCATACTTTGCAAAGACGCGAATCGAATCAATTTCCACACGGACACCAAATTTAGCTACCCGCACTTGCCAACAATAGCGCGTGAACGAGTTGGCAAACTCATGTGCAAACGCCGAGACTCTGCAATTCAAGTGACATTAAGAGAGAATTAACCTTCACTTCACATTGGCACACCAATATGGACACATTGAATTTTTGAGTTTTAGTGTGAAGCATGGAGCAGAGACCTTGAATAATTTAAAAGCCGGAAAGTGGAGTCTGCTATTCAAAGCATTGCCTTACGCCGCAGCTGTACTTCTTGTGCGATTGATCTTGCAGAATGTGTTTAACCTAAAGGTTAACATTGGCTTTTCTGACATAGCCGAAATCCTGACAGCGACAACGCTCGTAGTTGCTCTTATGCTTTCGGGCGTACTTGTTGATTACAAGGAATCAGAAAAAATTCCAACGATACTCGGCCGCACATTGTCGAACCTAGATGGTTTGTCGTGGCGAGGTCTAGATGTGATTGGCCAGGAAGGAAAATGGGCCAGGACTCGCGTTTTGGAAATCGCTGAAGCAGTAAATCTCTGGCTTACTGGCCAAATCGACAATGACTCCATGTGGAAAATACAACGTGGTGGATCTAACATCATTCTTGATTTGGAGAAAGCGGGTGTTCGACCGCACTACATCCACAAAATGCTTGATGTTAACAGTGACTTAGGTTCTGCACTCGCCCGTATTCAGGTCGTACGCGATACCTCTTACATCCAACCCGGTTATGCCCTGATGCAGATGTTGGTCGGCGCAGTGATGTGCTTAATGACAATTGTGACGTTCCCAGCCAATTACGTTGAGTGGCCGATCACCGGCGCCTTAACTTTACTCTTTGCCTATCTCGTCCTATTGGTTGGAGATGTCGACGATCCATTCGAGTACACAATCGATGGCCAGAGCGCCAGTGCAGCAGATGTCGATTTATCCCCATTCCTTACCGCTTTGGAACGTTTGCGTAGTGAAAACTTTATTGAGAGTGAAACTAAAATCCATTCAACTTTCTAGGCACGTAGCTTTCGTACCTGAATATAAATAGCTAAGAAGCACACCCTAATCAGTATGGGGGGGTTTTGTTTGTCGGGCTGACAGGAACCGCCATGCAGGCTCAATTCCGATTTTAATGGATTCCTGCGAATCCAGAAATCGGCTCCCAAATCCTTCAATATTATTTCCGACATGCAAAAAGGCCCACGGAACACCGT
>VFKC01000012.1 GCA_009885745.1 Actinomycetota bacterium | reverse complement strand
GAAGCCTTCATCTTTTATTTGGCGGTAAGGCTGATAGCGCTCTTGTTTCCACTGGCGCGGAACAAGCCTCGGTTGAAGCAGACGTTTTACTTCCAGATTTCTTAGCAAGCGAAGTTCGTGAACTCGGTGGCGAGCTTGATGAAGTGGGCGCAGTTATCTTTTCGCGTCAAGTAAATGCCAATGGCCGAACTAAATCTTTTCTTGGGGGCGCATCAGTTCCAGCAGGTGTGGTCGGCGATCTCGGCGAGCAATTAGTTGCAGTACATGGCCAAAGCGATCAGCGATTGTTGGCGAAGCCAGAACAACAGCGAATCCTGCTAGACCGATATGCCGGAACGAATGTCAGCGTGACTCTTGAAAAATACACACAACTTTGGGATGAAGTAAAAGAAATTGATCGCAGACTTAGTGCACTAACGACTGATTCTGCTGCCAGAGCCCAAGAGCTCGAACACTTAACAAAAGTTCTCGCAATCGTTGAGGAACTAAAGCCTGAACCCGGTGAAGATAACGCACTTCATGACGAGGCAAGCCGGTTGGCTAATAGCGAGTCCTTGCATGATGCGGTTAGCACAGCCAAGGCAGCCCTAGTCGGGGACGAGTTAGGCAATCTGCCAGCAAGCGTGCAAGCTGAAAATGCTCGCAAGGCACTTGAACATGAAAGCGGATCTGATTCTGCGCTTGAACAGTTAGCCATCAGGGTCCGCGAGATCGAAATTCTTATTTCAGATGTTTCCAGTGACCTAAGTAGTTATTTGAACCAGATTGACTCGTCACCAACCAGATTAGCCTTTGTTGAGTCACGCCGAGCTGCGCTAAAACAAGCATCACGCGAATTTGGGGATGTGGATGCGCTTTTGGAATGGGTGGCCCAAAACAAGAATCGAGTTGAGGAACTCGCTGGTGGCGAAGAAGTAATCGCAGAACTTAATGAAAAGCGAAATCTTGCCACAGGAAAATTACATGATTTAGCCGCTGTCTTAACCGCGGCGCGCGTACTTGCAGCCGAACAATTTTCCCAAGCCGTATCTGGTGAACTTGAATCACTAGCTATGGCCGGGGCAAGTGTTCAATTTCAAATCTCCCAAGGGACACTCACCAGAAACGGTGCAGATACAGTCGCTCT